>JACREX010000047.1 GCA_016212695.1 Bacteroidia bacterium | reverse complement strand
GGCGTATCGCGCTATGACGGGAAATCTTTTACCAATTTTACCACAGCGCAGGGGCTCGCTAATAATTACGTTTATAGTATCACGGAAGATAAAACCGGAATCCTTTGGTTCGGCACTGATGGAGGCGGCGTATCGCGCTATGACGGGAAATCTTTTACCAATTTTACCACAGCGCAGGGGCTCGCTAATAATTACGTTTATAGTATCACGGAAGATAAAACCGGAATCCTTTGGTTCGGCACTGCAGGAGGCGGCGTATCTGTTCTCATAAAAGCACAAAATCCCCAACAAGATACTTTGCAGTTGCATTCCACCACTTTGTTTTGTTCAACTGCAAAGTTAATAAAAAAGAATGATAAACCGGGTAGTCATATAACTGTTTTTTATACCATTACTGTAAAAGATGGTTTGGCAGATAATGTTATTTATGGAATCAGAGAAGATAAGCAGGGGAAAATAATTATCGGTACAAATTTGGGTTTAACAGTTCTGGTTCCTTTAACTTCAACAAATAACAATCGAATGACCACTAATGACCATCGTATTACGATTTTCAACCAAACCTACTCCATTGAAATTTACAACAACAACACCGGCTATCCTGTAAAAGACGTAAACGGCGGGAGCGCCAACGGAGCCATGCTCTGCGACAGCAAAGGTATAATCTGGGCAGGCACAGGCGACGACAAAACCGCTTTGGTATGCTTCGACCATAACGCCGTAATCAAAAGCAAACAACCGCCTCCGGTAATCCTGCAAAGCATAAAAGTAAACAACGAAAATATATGCTGGTACGCGATGAAAGCCCAAAGCTCAAAGGTAAAAGGTAAAAGCTCAAAGGTAAAAGGTAAAAGCTCAAAGGAAGCAGGCGGTAGTTTGAATTACCCTGCCCTTCAGGGCGGGGGTAAGAAAACCCCACGTGATTCTTCGGGCTTTAGCCCAAAACAAAACGAGGATAGTCTGGCATTAATAAACGAATCCGTCCTCACCTTCGGAAAAACACTATCCACCGAAATACTCGACGCCATGCAACAAAAATTCGCAGGAATAAAATTCGATGGAATCACAAAATTTTATCCGCTTCCCGAAAACCTTGTATTACCATACTCTCACAATAATGTAAGTTTTGAGTTTAATGCAGTAATCCCAGCCCGCCATCACCTCGTGCGCTACCAATACATGCTCGAAGGCTACGACGACGACTGGAGCCCTGTAACAGATAAAACCACTGCTTCATTCGGAAATATTTATGAAGGAACATATACATTTAAGGTAAAGGCATGCAGCCCCGACGGAGTGTGGAGCAGAGACGCAGTATGTTACGTCTTTACGGTACTGCCCCCCTGGTATCGTACCTGGTGGATGTATGCAGTTTATGTGTTGGTTCTGGGTTATGGGTTCTGGGTTCTGGTTAAATGGCGCGAACGGAAACTGAAACGCGAAAAAGCCATACTCGAAGACAAAGTGAAACTCCGCACAGCACAGTTGCAACAGGCAAACGAAGAAATAACAACGCAAAGAGACGAAATTACAGCGCAAAGAGATTTAGTTACTCAGCAAAAAGACGAGATAGAAGCGCAGCGCGACCTTGTTACCAAACAAAAAGAGCATATAGAGCACATTCACGAAGAGCTCACAGACAGCATCCGGTATGCAGAGCGTATCCAGAACGCGGTGCTGCCTGGGGAGCAATATATAATGGATATATTGGGAATGGGAGAATGGGCGAGTGAGAGAATGGGCGAAAGTGAGAATATCAGGCAGGAGGCAGCGGCAGGAGGCAGTTTACCGGTTACCGGTTACCGATTACCGATTACCGATTACTTCATCCTCTTCAAACCCAAAGACATTGTCTCCGGCGATTTCTACTGGTTTACCAAACGCGATAAATGGTTATTGATAACTGTGGCCGATTGCACGGGACACGGCGTTCCGGGCGCATTTATGAGCATGCTGGGGATTTCGTTTTTAAATGAGATTATCGCAAGAGAAGAAATACAGTCTGCAGGCGGCGTATTAGATGAACTGCGGCGCTATGTAATTCATTCATTACAGCAAAAGGGCGCCGAAGGCGAGCAACAGGATGGAATGGATATAGCATTTATTGCACTCAACTGCTCCCCCTTAGAAAAGGGGGTCGGGGGGTTTGATACTTACGAACTGCAATATGCAGGGGCAAACAATCCGCTCTATATAGTCACTAGTCATTCGTCAATAGTCACTGGCAAAAACAAGCAATTTGAAACCAATGACCAATGTCTGATGACTAATGACCTTTTAGAAGTGAAGGCCGACAAAATGCCCATAGGCATATACCAGGAAATGCTACCCTTTAAAAATAATACGATAAAAGTGAACAAAGGCGATACAATCTATCTTGCTTCCGATGGATACGAAGATCAGTTCGGAGGAGAAAAACGAAAAAAATTTCTTAACAAACGGTTTAAAGAATCCCTGCTTCAGATAGCTCATTTACCCATGCAGGAACAAAGAGAAGCGTTAAATACCATATTTGAAAACTGGAAAGGCAAAGGCGAGCAGATAGATGATGTAACGGTGATGGGAATAAGGGTATAAATGATTTACGATTTAAGATTTATGATTTAAGAAGTGGAACAAACAACAAACAACGAACAATAAACAATGAACAACAAACAACGAACAATGAACAACAAACAACTAATAACTAGTGACTAATGACTAATCTTCCTGGTTTAGCATACTCACCGCATGGCAGCCTGCAATTCCGGCTGTTTCTGTTCTTAAACGATAATTACCTAAGGAAATTTCTTTATAGTTATTTTGCCTTGCCAAATTAATTTCTTTTTCCGAGAAATCGCCTTCCGGCCCGATAAGGATCAAAATCTTTTCTCCTTTTTTATAAATATCTTTTAAAAGTTGCTTTTCACCATCCCTGCAGTGTGCAATACATGAATTATCAGACCTGTCCCGATCTATCGGGATTGTTTCTTTAATAAACTTTTCAAAATGTATCATCTCATGCAATACGGGGTGGTATGCAGTAATGCTTTGCTTCACGGCCGATGTAATGACTTTGAAAAGCCTTTCGCGGTTCATCGTTTTTCTTTCGGAATGCTCGCAGAGCAACGGAGTGATCTCATCTATTCCGATTTCTGTGGCTTTTTCGAGAAACCATTCAAAGCGTTCGATATTTTTTGTGGGAGCCATTGCGATATGCAGATAGTAGTTGCGTTTCCCGAATTCTTTTACAATATTATTAACTAAGACGGCACATTTTTTGGGATTATCATCAGCAATAACAGCTTCAAAGAGGTTACCCCTGCCATCAATTAAAGAAATCGGATCGCCTTTTTTCAGGCGCAGCGCCCGGACACAGTGTTTTGATTCCTCTTCAGACAACGTGTAATGGATGGAATTAATATCAGGAGTGTAGAATATACTATTGTTAACTTGCAATAATAATGTATATTAAATAAATGTATTTACTCGGGTATTGAGTCGATGGGTTGAGCGACTGGTTTGGGTGTAGGTCTTTAGTCATCGGGAAATACCACCAACAAATTACTATCGACCAAACTAGCAGCCCAACCCTTCAACCATTGACTAATTTCAAGTAAGTTTTTCACTTTTTGCTTTATACTATGTAATTATTTACAGACATCCGGTTTGCCGTCAGGATCGGTTTCCCTGCCAAACCACACCATAGCATATCCTTTATAAATTCCTACACCGATGGCATTCCACCTGGTATCGGCCCATTTGCCTTCGTTGATTATAACGGGATTGTGAGCTTTGCTGGCCTTCCATCCTTTAAGGGCGTTTTCGGGTGATGCAACATACCCGTCGCGGCCTCCATGGGCAATCTCAAAACCGTCGCCCGTATAATTGGTAAGTTCACGCGGTTTGTCCCACATGCAGGGGGAATTTTTATGATCGTTCGTATAACAACAGTATTTCCACAGCGATTTTCCCTTTTCAGACCAACTGTGCATATTGCAACCGATTTTCCAGCTATTATCTTCAATATCCTTTGCATGAAGCCGGGCAACATAGGTTAATGATTTTGAGAACGGAATTTCCGGAAGGCCTTTTGTTTTCCGGTATTCCATCAGCAGATTATAAAGTTTCATCTCATCATCTGAAATACATACCGTAAAATTCTTTTTTGGTTTTGAATCCTGCTTTGCTCCTGTAAATAAACAAAGGGATAATACAATAATTACAAATGCAAAAATTGTTTTCATGTGTTTTATTTTAACGCTGAGGCGCCGAGTTTTACTTTAATTCATGTATTTTTATTTTTCCTCTGCATCTCTGCGCCTCTGCGTTTATTTTCTTTTTTGATTACTGTTTAAATAACGAATCTACGAATTCAACCTTATTGAATACCTGCAAATCTTCGAGCGTTTCTCCAATCCCTATATATTTTACCGGGATTTTGAATTGATCTGAGATACCGATAACCACACCGCCTTTAGCCGTTCCGTCAAGTTTTGTTAAGGCAAGCGCTGTAACTTCCGTAGCTAAGGTAAATTGCTTTGCCTGCTCAAATGCATTCTGTCCTGTGGAACCGTCAAGAATCAGCAGCACTTCGTGGGGCGCTTCAGGGATCACTTTCTGCATCACTTTTTTAATTTTTGATAGTTCGTTCATTAGGTTTACCTTGTTGTGTAAACGTCCGGCAGTATCTATAATCACGACATCGGCATTATTTTTCATGGCAGAAGACAAGGTATCAAAAGCCACGGAAGCCGGGTCAGAACCCATCTTTTGTTTAACTAAGGGCACTCCCACCCTTTCGGCCCAAATACTTAATTGATCCACAGCGGCTGCCCTGAATGTATCTGCAGCACCCAGATAAATATTTTTGCCGGCCTTTTTAAAATAAAAAGCGAGTTTTCCGATCGTCGTTGTTTTTCCAACACCATTCACACCCACAACCATAATAACATAAGGTCCCTTTACATCCGGAACCTGGAAGTCTTCGTACGATACGGTATTGTTTTGCTCCAGCAGGATTGCAATCTCTTCCTTTAATATTTTATTGAGTTCGTCAATGCTCACATATTTATCACGGGCAATACGCTTTTCTATCTGTTCGATTATTTTCAGGGTTGTATTTACGCCTACATCAGAAGATATGAGCACTTCTTCAAGGTTGTCGAGCACCTCTTCGTCAACTTTAGATTTCCCGACAATGGCTTTGGCAAGTTTCTGAAAAACGCTTTCTTTTGTTTTTTCCAGGCCCTTGTCGAGACTCTCTTTTTTCTCTTTTGAAAATATGCGGCTGAAAAAGCCCATGTAATTAAATTATATATGACAGCATTTAAAAATCAGGATATAACCTGTTTAATTCATAAACTTAGTGCAATTTTGTATAAACCTTTGTGTACATTCGTTGTAAAATTTTACCACAAAGCAACTCAAAGTAAACAAATCACAAAGGAACACAAAGGGATTTATGACATTTTGACCCGCCTGCTGCGAAGCGGGCAGGTATTTTATGAATTATATAGGATAAAAAAAGCTTTCTTCCAAAAAGAAAAAAACTTTAGCAAAAATATTTAATATAAATAATATGCTTTATTTCTTTTCAAAGAATTCTTTCACAAATTCGTTATAAATCACATCTTCTTTAAATTCGTAAGCTCCTGTTTTCGGAGATTTTACCATTTTAATAACTCGGGTATGATTTTTTCCGCCAGCATCTTTTTTAAGGCCTGCAACAACTTTCTTTGCCATAGTAAAAAATTATTTAATTTCTTTATGAACCGTAACTTTCTTAAGAACCGGATTGTATTTTTTTAATTCCAATCTTTCGGCAGAGTTCTTTTTGTTTTTGGTAGTAATATACCTGGACATACCCGGCATCCCGCTCTGCTTATGTTCGGTGCATTCTAATATCACCTGTATCCTGTTGCCTTTACCTTTTTTTGCCATTGCCCGTTCCTCCTGAATCAATATTTGTTAATAAATCCTTTTTCCTGAGCGTCTTTTAAAGCTTCTTCAAGGCCTTTTTTTGTAATCGTCCTGATCCCGGCTGCCGATACTTTCAGGGTTATCCAGCGGTTTTCTTTCTCAAGGAAGAATTTTTTTGTAATGAGATTCGGATGGAAAACTCTTTTGGTTTTCCGGTTAGAGTGAGAAACACTGTTCCCAACCATTGCCCTTTTTCCTGTAATCTGACAAATCTGCGACATATACCATTTAAAATTTAAGGGTTGCAAAGAACGTGAATTTTATTTAATTAAGCAAATCTTTTTGAATAATTTTTATCAACTTTCGGATATTAGCAAGTATTTAATCCGGTTTAAGGTCTGAAATTAATTTCCTCAGCATATTCAGGGCAGTTACGGAGGCTCTTGTAATATTCACATCCCTGAGATTTCCGAATATAAATTTTTTTGAATGCAGTTTATCTGCAGAAGCAACGGCAATCCAAACCGTTCCTACAGGTTTTTCCGGTGTGCCGCCGTCAGGGCCTGCAATACCCGATGTTGCCACAGCGTAATCCGAATTGAAAAACCGGAGGATACCCTTTGCCATTTCTTCAACAACCTGTTGGCTTACTGCGCCGTATTTATTTATATTATAAGGGTTCACACTAAGTGTGTTAATCTTCACATCGTTTGAATAGGCTACCACAGAGCCAATAAAATACTGCGAACTGCCCGGAACCGATGTTAACATGGTTGCTATTTTCCCTCCGGTACAGCTTTCGGCAGCAGCCAACGTCCTTCCTTTCTGTTTTAAAAGTTCTCCAACCACGGATTCCAGCGTATCATTATCATATCCGAAAATATCATCCGGAACAATAGATTGAAGAGATGTTATTTTACTGTTAATAAGGGTTTGCATTTTTTGGAGATCATCAGCAACACCGGAAATTCGCAACTTGACTATACCGGGTTGAGGAAGGTAAGCCAATGAGAGCCCGCTTTCCTTAACGCCTCTCTCCCACTCTTCGAGCATATCAGAAAGATGCGATTCGGGGATTCCCTGAATATGGATTGTTTTATGGATGATATACGGTGGCTTAAAGTACGATGTTAATTTCGGGATCAGCCTGTTGGATACGATACCTTCCATTTCGAAGGGAACTCCCGGCAATGCGACAAAAACAGTATCGCTTTTAGTGAACCACAGACCGGGCGCTGTGCCAAAATCATTCATAATGATTTCGCATACTTCAGGGACTTCTGCTTGTTTGCGGTTTGTATCGCTAACCGGTATGTTTCTTTTACTGAAAATAGTTTTTATATTTTCAAAAACAGGTTCGCTGAAAACAAGTTTTGTGTTTAAAAATTCACATAAAGAGTATTTTGTAATATCGTCTTTTGTAGGGCCCATGCCACCGGTAATAATGGCTAATTGACATTTACCGGATATATTCTTTAACGTATACAGGATATCTTCCATCTTATCGGGAATGATTATTATTCTGTTTACATAGATGCCGATTAAATTTAACTGTTGTGCAAGCCAGGCTGCATTTGTGTTCACCACCTGGCCTATGAGCAGTTCATCACCGATTGAAATAATGGATGCATTCATGCGTTTTTCCATTTTGTTTTACAATAATAATATATGCTCAAAGGAAATAACTTCAGAGATGTTTTCCAAATATACTGCTTCTTAATAGGTTTATGAAAATGGATAATTATTAATCTTAAAATAGTATTTTCGCAGCAGTATTATTTAATTTTGAAAGCTTATTTTTAAAAGTATAAAAGTTGAGTATATGAGAATGAATTTGATTTTATTGGGATTATTATTTTGTTGTATTGCTTATGGACAAAGTGATAAACCCAAACTGTATAATCCGGAAGCCGATGCAAAGAAAGAATTGGCTGAAGCCATCAAAAAGGCCGGACAGGAAGGGAAATATGTGCTGCTTCAGATCGGTGGAAACTGGTGCCCGTGGTGCATCCGGTTTCATAAGTTTATTAATGCCGAAAGTTCGATTGACTCAATAATAAAAAAAGATTATATTTTTCTTTTAGTTAATCACAGCAAAGAAAAAACTGAATATAAAAACATGGAACTCTTAAAACAATTGGATTATCCGCAGCGATTCGGATTTCCTGTCCTTGTGGTTCTCGATGGCAGCGGTAAACGGCTGCATACCCAGGATTCAGGCTATCTTGAGTCTGGGGAAGGATATGATAAGAAAAAGGTGATCCTTTTTTTAAAAAACTGGTCGCCTAATGCCCTTAACCCGAAAAATTACACAAAATAATTTTTTTTAACCTATCTTATTTACAAAATATCTGAATAATGAATACCTGCCCGCTTCGCAGCAGGCGGGTTGAACAAGGAATATTGAATTATGAACTTTTCTCATGAACGTAGTAAATAATTAATCAAGTTAAATTAATTCCCAGTACAAAGCGATGATTAAAATACCCCTGATAATTTTTATAACTTTATTATATCTTACCGTATTGGGACAGAAAACAATTGAAGAAAAAATATTGTATCCTGTCAAACAGGAAGGTTATTGGGGATATATTGATTCCAAGGGTAAACCTGTTATACCCTGTATTTACGAACTGGCTTTTGATTTTTCCGACGGGCTGGCGGCCATCATTAAAAAAAAATTGCTGGGTTATATTAATCAAAAAGGAACTGTAGTTATAAAGCCGCAATATACCACAGCCGGGACTTTTTCGGAAGGGTATGCGGCGGTTGGAAAAACCACCAGGAAAAAAGGAGAATTATTCTCTGTGATTGATAAGGCCGGTAAAGTTATCACTAATGATACATATGATGAGATACGTTCGTGCAGGGAAGGAATGTTTGCCGCAAAGAAAAACGATCTCTGGGGTTTTATTGATGTAACCGGTAAGGTTACAATACCAATACAGTATAAAAGCGCCGGAGATTTTTCGGAAGGCCTGGCATGGGTGGAAATTGAAAAAAGAGAACCCCCGTTTTATATATCCGATTCAAGGCAAAATGGCCGCGGATATATTGATAAAACCGGTAAAATAGTAATTCCCGCAATATTCCATGATACAAAGAATTTCACGAATGGCAGGGCTCTTGCCGAGTCTATAGATTACAAATATAAAACAGGATCCGGAATCAATATAAGAAGTAAAGGATACATTAATAAAAAAGGCGAATTTATTATTGAACAAAAACAATTGGTAAAGAAATATTCACCCGACAGCGCCTCCGGTTACGACCACCTTTCGTGGGGTGATTTCAGCGAAGGACTGGCAAAATTCGGAATCAGGGAAATGGAAGGATTCATTGATACTTCCGGAGTATTGGTTATACCTTTAAAATATAAAGTTCAAGCAGATTTCAAAGAAGGTTTTGCTGTAATAAAAGTGAAAGAAAAAATGGGATACATTGATAAAACAGGGAAAATAATCATTCAACCCAAATATTTAAATGCAGAACCCTTCTGGTACGGGCTTGCAAGGGTAAGCAATATCATTCCGGGTAAAAAAGTTGAATTGGTGTTCGGATATATTAATAAGGCCGGCAAGACTATCTGGCTGCCCGGTAAATGATATTTTTAATGAATACAAAACAGGATAAATTTTTCAAACGGCATTCAGGTTATACTTTAAGTAATCAGTGATCGGTATTCAGTATTCGGTGGTTTTTATTACTGATTACCGATTACTGTTCACTGATTACCGGAAATAAAATATAAACTCTATTCAAAGTATTTTTTAAATTCAGCTTATAAAATATATGCTGCCCGGTTTTTGAAATTAGAGATTAATCATTTAAATTTGCAATAATTATAATAAGAATTTATATGAGTCATGCAATAGAAGATACTTCAAATTTGAGTCCCGAAGAAATTAAATTCCGTGATTTTATCAGGAGAGGCGATGATTTCAGCAAAATTGAAATTTACCGGCTTGCCCTTGAGTGGTATAATAAAGCGCTTGAACTGAATATCGAAAAAGAGCATGTTGTGGAAAAAATAAATTTCTGCACCGGCAAACTTAAATTTGAGAAGAAAGTATTTGTCACGTTAGCTATGATTGCCGTTATCATTATAGGGATTGTCGTGAAAATTAAATGGTAGTATTTAAAACCGTATCACAAAATCCTGTTTGCTCAACTCCTTTCTGAAGAATACCAGCCCCAAAAAAAACAGATCAATAGTAACCACTACCTGCGGATGCTTTTTTATTTCTTCCCAGGCCTCTTCCATCTCTGCCGACCAGTGAATATCATCAAAAATAAAAACGGAATTACTGTTAATTTTTCCGAGGCATTGGTTAAAATAATTCAACGTGGGTTCTTTCCTGTGATTGCCGTCAAAAAAAGCAAAGTCCAACACCTTGATTTTATTTAATATTTTTGGCAATGCTTCTTCAAACGGCGCGTTATACGATTTGATATTCTCAAGTTTTAAAAGAGAAAAATTATGCATGGCATATCTTGCAAGATTGTTGCATCCTTCTATGGTATGCAGGATTGAATCTTTATCAGGCGCAGCCAAATAAGCAGAACTGAAACCCAACGAAGTGCCGAGTTCAAGCAGAATCTCAGGTTTGAAATGATGAACTAACCTGAAAAGCAATTGCCCGTATTTCCTGTTTTTTGCAGAGTGTTTAACAATTTTTTTAATGGAACGCTCTCGTGTGTTCTTAAGCGCAGAGCCTGCACCCAGGTCGCTGACGATCATTTTTTGTTTTGACCGGAGCAGTTGGTTTCTTAAATTTTCTATATCCGCAAAAATGTAATATTGATTATCGTTTTCGATCACATTCGTGAGCAGGTCGTAAACAAAAGGCGAATGAATGCCATGGCCGCGCCTGTGCATCGCAAAAAGCTTATAAAGCAAATATTTCCATGCAAACCGGAAATTCATTAACGTAGGTGTGTTAATAAAAAAATTGTTCCTGAAAACCTGCAATTAATTTTTTTGCTAATTTAACAAAATTATACCACGAATAGGATAAATTTGTACATTTTAAAAATCATGTTAATCGTTAATAGTTATTCGTTAATCGTCTTATATAACGGCTTTTCCGGTGAACAATGAACGATTAACCACCTGCTTGCAGCAGGCAAGTTAACTGCAAAATATACAAAACCAAGCCGGTTGCAGTATAAATGAAAAGCGATAAAAGGGAAAGGTAAATTATAATGGCAGATTTTTTAAAGCAGGAAATAAAATTTCTTCCCGGAGTCGGGCCAAAGAGGGCTGAACTTCTTAACAGGGAGCTTGCCGTTTCAACCTTTGAAGACCTGCTGTATTATTTCCCCTACCGCTATGTGGACCGTTCAAAGTTTACTACCGTGCGCGAACTGAATGCCGAGATGCAGTATGTACAGCTAAAAGGGAAAATCGTAAATATTGAAACCGTCGGAGAACGGCAGGGCAAGCGGCTTATAGCATATTTTTCCGATGATACAGGCGTGATAGAACTTGTTTTTTTCCAGGGAATCAAATGGATCAAAGAAAGTTTGAAACTTGAAAACACCGAGTACATTGTGTTTGGCAAACCAAGCATTTTTAATAATAAAATTAATATCATCCACCCGGAAATTGAAGAGGCGGCAAAGCAGGAAAAGAAGATTGGCTCTCCGTTACAGCCGCTTTACAGCACTACGGAACGGCTTAAAAACAGTTTCCTTAATTCAAAAGCAGTTTATAAACTCATCACCACTTTAGTTCAATCTATAAAAACTCCGATTGCTGAAACTCTGCCGGAATCCCTGATAAAAGAGTACAGGCTTCTGCCGGTTCATGACGCTTTGGTAAACATACATTTTCCCGGAAACTGGGATCTTTTGCAAAAAGCGCAGTACCGTTTGAAATTCGAGGAACTGTTCTATTCGCAACTGAATATCCTGAAATTAAAAAAACGAAGGATTACGGTTTCGAACGGTTATGTGTTTTCAAAAGTAGGCGATTATTTCAATAATTTTTATAAGAATAATCTTCCGTTTGAGCTTACCAATGCGCAGAAGAATGTAATCCGCGAGATCAGGAAAGATTTAGGCAGTGGCAAGCAAATGAACCGGCTTCTCCAGGGGGATGTGGGCAGCGGCAAGACCTTAGTGGCCATGATGTGCATGCTCATCGCATTAGACAATGGGTATCAGTCTTGCCTAATGGTGCCTACAGAAATACTTGCCACCCAGCATTACAACACATTTGTGAAATTTCTCCAGGGTTTGGATATTCATGTGGAACTTTTAACAGGATCTACAAAGAAACGCGACAGGAACAGGATTCATGAACTATTACAAAACGGAGGGCTTCATATACTCATCGGAACCCATGCCCTGATTGAAGATACGGTGCAATTCAAAAACTTAGGATTTGCCGTTATTGACGAACAGCACCGCTTCGGCGTTGCGCAGAGGGCAAAATTATGGAGCAAGAGCGATACGGCGCCCCATGTGCTGGTGATGACCGCCACACCCATCCCGAGAACCCTGCAGATGACCGCCTACGGAGACCTTGATGTATCGGTGATCAACGAATTGCCGCCCGGAAGAAAACCTATAGAAACAAAGCATTATACAGATGCCCTCCGCCTGAAGGTATTCGGCGAGATACGGAACGAGATTAAAAAAGGCAGACAGGTTTATGTTGTGTATCCGCTTATCAAGGAATCGGAAAAGATGGATTATAAATACCTTGAAGACGGCGTTGAAAGTTTCCTGCGCGCATTTCCTCCGCCCGGATATGTTATCAGCGTGGTTCACGGGCAGCAGAAAAATAAAAACAAAGACTTTTCCATGGAACTTTTTGTTTCCGGCAAAGCGCATATTCTTATTGCCACCACCGTAATCGAAGTGGGCGTGGATGTGCCCAATGCCACTATGATGGTGATAGAGAGCGCCGAACGTTTTGGCCTGTCGCAGCTCCATCAACTCAGGGGCAGAGTGGGCCGCGGAGCGGAAAAATCCGTGTGCATATTGATGACCAAAGATGAACTTGGCAATGATACCAAAAAGCGCATGAGAACGTTGTGCGAAACCAATGACGGTTTTATTATTGCAGAAGTTGACCTTGAACTCAGGGGCCCTGGCGATATCGAAGGCACCCAGCAAAGCGGAATGCCCTGCGACCTGAAAATTGCCAACCTTGCACGCGACGGCCAGTTGATACAATACGTGAGGGGCATTGCAGACAAGCTGCTGGATGATGATCCCATGCTTGAAAAACCAGAAAATATCCTGTTAAAGAAAAAACTCCATGGCATGAAAAAAGATATGACTAACTGGGGTGATATCAGTTAGGATTTCGGTTATTTTTATTATTATTGTAAATGATAAGACCGGAAGGAATTTTAAATTTTGAATTGAAGATTGAAGATTATGTTCCTATTCCATTAAAAACTATGAAAAAGAAAGACCAGAAATTAACCTACCGGCCGGAATATGATTTTAGCCTTATCGGTATCGCCTCGCATGAGAACGATTACCGCCTGAGCTGGGCATTCAATCAAAAATTCGATTTCTACTTTATCCGTGTGGATAACTTAGAGATTAAAGGAGCAAAGAACCAGGTAAAACAATCTTTTTCTGTTTACAATTACGAAGACGAAAGTTCAAAACTGATGATGGATCTGATATCAAACCGCTGTGAAGACGGCTTCCTGATCGAAGAACTGAAGAACATTGATTTTTTCCTGAAAATATCCGGCGGGATGCCATCCGGGATGCTGAAAAAATTTTTAACCGACCTTAAAACTATTGATGTTATCATAACAGCCAGCCTGATTGATCCGAATTCATTAGCTTCGAAACAAAAACTGATTTTTTAAATCGGATGAATTTATACTCTATAAGCTGTAATTTTGCAGACATTATATTCATTATAAAAACATGACCAAACAAGAAGCAGAAGCTATATTACAAAAAACATTTAAACTCAGTCATTTTTATGATGAACAGTGGCTAACCATTGAAAAAATACTAAAAGGAGAAAGAGTATTACTAATAGAAAAAACCGGATTTGGAAAATCCTTATGCTTCCAATTTCCTGCAATCTTACATAAAGGAACAACTGTTATATTCTCGCCACTTATAGCGTTAATGCGTGATCAAGTTAAGAAACTGAATAGCCTTAGTATTTCTGCTAAATGCGTAAATAGCGAACAAGCACCAGAGGAAAACTCTCAAATAATTAACGATGCCAAGGCAGGGAAGATTAAAATACTTTATATAGCCCCTGAAAGACAAGAAAATTCTGAATGGATTGAAGCGACCCGCCAAATGAATCTGTCAATGGTTGTCGTTGATGAAGCACATTGTATTTCTGTTTGGGGTCATGATTTCAGACCGGCTTTCAGAAGAATTATTAATCTTGTTAATTTATTACCCAAAGGCTTACCTGTATTAGCTACCACTGCAACCGCAACAAAAAAAGTTGAAGCCGATATTGCACAACAAATGGGTGGCAATCTAAGTATTATCAGAGGAAACCTGATGCGTGACAATTTTAAGATTTTTGTAATTAAGGTTTCGTCTGAAGATGAAAAATTGATTTGGTTAGGAAAAAATCTTGAAAAATTGCCAGGATCTGGTGTTCTCTATACCGGAACTCGTGTTGATACCGAGATTTATTCGAAATGGTTTGAGCATTTAAAAATACCGTCTATTGGTTACAACGCCGGACTTGACCCTGAATCGAGAATTGCAATTGAAAATGGGTTAATGAATAATCAATGGAAATGTGTAATTTCAACAAATGCGCTTGGGATGGGAATTGACAAACCCGATATTCGCTTTATTATTCACACTCAAATACCGCAATCCCCAATTCACTATTATCAGGAAATTGGCAGGGCAGGTAGAGATGGACAACCATCTTATATAATCCTTTTTTATAATCCTGAAGACAGAAGATTGCCTGAAGCATTTATTGAAGGAGGGAGACCGGCAATTGCAAAGTATGAAAAAGTTATAAATGCAATAAAAAATGAAATGCTTGGTGAAAAGGATCTAATGAGAAGGACTAACTTAAAACAGAATCAGCTCAGGGTTATAAAAGCAGACCTTATTGAACAAAAAATTATTCGTGAAGTTACCTTTGGTAGAAGCAAAAAAATCGAATACATAACAAAAGCGCCCCAGCTTAATACAAAAGCATTTGAAGAATTACGTGCAAGCAAAACAAATGATTTGGAAAAAATGATTGAGTATGTTGAAACGACTCAATCACGAATGAAATATTTATGCGATTATCTTGGAGACACTGCTTCAGGTTCATTTAATAACTGCGATAATACTGGTCTGAAAAAGATTACAGTTGCCGTTACCACCGAGTGGACTCAAAAGTTGCAGGATTTCAGGGAAGACTATTTCCCGGTACTTGAAGTTGAAACAAAAGGAACAAATTTAGTAAATGGCGTGACGGCTTCATATTATGGAGTTTCAAATGTAGGCGCTGCCTTACATCGCAGTAAATATGAAAATGGGGGTGATTTCCCTGATCTTTTACTTAAACTAACATTGAAAGCATATCGTAAAAAGTTTGGACAAGAAAAATTTGATTTGATTCTCTATGTGCCACCGACAAAATCAGGTGAGCTTGTTAAAAATTTTGCTATGAAAGTTTCTCAGGTTTTAAAATTCCCAATTTCTCATAACCTGACAAAACAACGTGTTACTAATGAACAAAAGGTTTTTGAAAATTCTTATCTGAAATCAGATAATGTAAAAGATGCATTCATTTATAAAGTCCCCGTCGAAATTCAAGGAAAGAGTATATTACTTATTGACGATATTTTTGATAGTAGCGCAACGGTTAAGGAAATTGGAAGATATTTGACTAATTTAGGAGCTTTAAAAATTGCACCTCTGGCTATAGCCAGAACTGTAGGAGGAGATTTAGTATGAACAAAGAAGCAGCATATTGGATAGCCTTGGCGCATTTGCCAAGATGGGGTCATCTGAAAATAAATAACCTCATAATACAGTTTTATCACGAGTATAAACTTACACCGGAAAACTTTTTCCAACTGTCCGAAAATGATTGGAAAAACCAGTATAGACTGGAATATAATGAAGTTGAGGATTTGAAAAAAGCTAAATCAGAATTAGCCAACAATGCTTTCTTAGCGGAATCCTTATACAATGAGGGCTATGAATTGATTCCTATAACTTCACCGGAATATTCAAAAAACCTTAAAGAAAACCTGAAAACCGCTCATGCTCCTGCATTATTATATGTAAAGGGAAACAAACAAATAATGTATGAAAAATCGGTTGCAATTGTTGGATCCCGTAATGCTTCGGATAAGTCCTTACAATTTACCGATAATATTGCAAAATTAGTCAGTAAGGAATATAAAGTAGTAGTGAGCGGTTTTGCTAAAGGTGTTGATAAGCAGGCTTTGGATTCAGCAATTAAATACAAAGGTCAAAGCATTATTGTATTACCGCAGGGAATTATGACTTTTGGCTCGGGTTTTAAAACCTACTATAAGCAGATTGTTGATGGAGATGTATTAGTGTTGAGTACATTTTTTCCAAAAGCGCCGTGGAAGGCAGAGCTGGCTATGGCTCGGAATCCAATTATTTATGGGCTTGCTGATGAAATCTATGTCGCTGAGTCTTCTGATAAGGGTGGAACATGGTCCGGTGTTGTAGACGGTCTGAGAAAGAGTAGAAAAATATATGTGCGAAAGCCTGAAGCATCAGAAAATACAGCAAATAATTTGTTGATACAGAAAGGTGCAATTGCTGTTGATTTTAATGGCATACCAGTACAAGGATATAAACCAATTGAAACACAAAAGACAATTTTAGTAGCGAACGAACCCAAAATCAATTATGATAATAAAATCTTCGGTCTTCTTAAAACAGGCGAATATACCGTTAAAGATATTTTGAAGAAACTTCAACTTGATTGGTCAGAGAAAAAACTCAGGGATTTTCTAAAAAAACAAAAAGAGGTTGAAATGATTAATAAAAAATCATTACGTTTTACTATAAAAAATCAAGTTGTTAAACAAAATTTACTATTTGATTAATTAGATATTCCGCACTGCTCCTGCTTGTGAACCGTTGAATTGAGTTCTTCTCCCCTCCCCTGTTATTTCTTCTTAAACGTCTGCATGATCTGTTTAAAGATTTTCAGGTTTTCCTCGAAGGCATCCACTGCAATCCCGACCATGCTGTAGCTCATATCCCCATTGAAAAGAACAGCCTGGTAAATGAGTTCGGTCTTGGCATTTTTTTTATTCACGCCGTAGGCAAAAATTTCGTAACCCATGCAGTTATCAATGATAAGCGACATAATGTTTTTATCCGGGATTTCAGATATTGACGGATATTGTTTGATAGAATTGATACAATATTTTTTCTGATCATTTACTTTTGCAGACAAGGTCATGGCGGAAGCGGTGATTATGGAGAGGTCTTTTGATTTGGTCGGCACAAGCCCGTCCACCGTATAGATCAATGAATTTGTAACTAATTTCGCCTGTTTGAATTTTGTATTTTTCACACTCAGTTCAAAGGCCATACCTTCGGTAGGGTTCACTTTTTTATCGGGTTGATAAACCGTGGAAAGTACAGATGCAAGCACGGTCTTTGATTCTTCTTTTTCCATTTTTTCAAGAAAGGAACCGTTGACTAAGTAGGTTTCTTTATCGTTCCCGGTAATCAGCATCCATTTGAGGTATGAGTTCTGATACGCAATCTGCTTTGCTTTAATAAGCACTGCCCTGAACCCGTTTATTTTAAATTCTTCGCTGCCCAGCATAAAAACACCGGAGTTCTGCAGCATGTCTTTAGTAAATCCCGGCAGGTTGTTGTTAATATTTCCGGGAATAATCGTGATCATAATGGACGATCCTGTGGCAACATTTCTGAATCCTTTGAAATCTGTGGCCAGGGTAAAACCTTTCGGAGAAAACATGCTAATTTTTGTGCCGGGAACAGAAATGTAATCTTTCGTGATTTTATTGTTCAGATTTTTTTCTTTCTGTTGCGGTTGCGCATGGTTTATGAAGATCAGAAAGCAGATAAGAATACATGACAGGTTTGACATATCGTTATTTTTTATTCTTTTGTTTCTAAGTAAAAGACATGTTCGGAAATATTCAACCCGTCCCTGCTGTAATACGTTCCGAACGACGCTATTTCCTGCCTGTAGTCGCGGGCAATCCCTTTCCGGTTTACAATAACCCGTTTGATTTTCCTGTTAAATTGCTCGTAATATTCAATGGTGATTCCTTCGGGATATTTTTTTGAAAGTTCTGCCTGATATTTTGCCCTGTCTGCATCGCTTTTAAAATTGAGTTTTTCCAGGGTTTCTTTATTGGCGGCAGCTTCATTCATCATATTTTTTTTCTTTTCCGCTTCGGCTTTTGCCAGTTCGGCTTTTTTTCTTTGTTCCTCATCGTATCTGAGCTTTGCTTCCTCTTTTTTCCGTGCATCTTCTTCGGCTTTTGCCTTAGCTTTTTGTTTTGCTTCCGCTTCGGCTATTGCTTTAGCTTCGGCAATTGCTTTGGCTTTAGCTTCCGCTTCTTCTTTTTTCTTAGCTTCTGCCTGGGCTTTGATTTCAGCTTCCGCTTTTTTGCGTTCATCTTCTTTTGCTTTAGCTTCTGCCAGCACTTTTGCTTTTTCATCGGCTTCAGCTTTTGCTTTAGCGTCGGCATCGGCTTTTAATTTGGCTTTTGCATCAGCTTCGGCCTTGGCTTTCGCATCAGCTTCGGCTTTGACTTTAGCATCCGCTTCTGCTTTTTTCAGCGCTTCCTCATCCGCTTTTTTCTTTGCTTCTTCATCCATCTTTTTCTTTGCTTCTTCTTTAGCTTTGGCTTCTGCTTCCGCTTTTGCTTTTGCTTCGGCCTTCTTCCTTGCCTCTTCTTCTATTTTGGCTTTTTCTTCAGTTTTGCGTTTTTCTTCGGCTATTCTCTTTTCTTCAGCAAACTTTTTGGTTTCAGTATCAGCTTTAGCTTTTGCTTCCGCTTCGGCTTTCTTGCGCACCTCTTCTTCGGCTTTCTTCTTATCTTCTGCAGCCTTTTTTTCAGCTTCAGCTTTTTTCTTGGCTTCCTCATCCGCTTTTTTCTTTACTTCTTCTTTTGCTTTGGCTTCGGCTTCCACTTTAGCCTTGGCATCCGCCTCGGCTTTCTTTTGTGCATCAATCTTTGCTTTTTCTTCCTGGTTTTTCTGCGATTCCTGTTTTTTTTCGACTAATTTGGTTTCTTCCACAGCTTTATCAATCTGCGACTGTATCATCTTGGAATAATTAGTGTCGTAATCAAAATTATTAATAGCTTTATTATAAAAGAGACGCTGAACAGGCTGTGTGAACACTACATAATTAACGCCTTCTGCCTGTTTGAAAAGATTTACATTGAGTTCCCACGACCATTTTTTATCTTCCTGCAACACTTCGTCAGGTAAATGAGTGTCGATAGTAACCGCTTTGGTAACATAGCCGGTCTGTGAATAAGAAATTTCATAATCGGCATTAAAATCAAGGCTGTAACTAAATTTTCCTCTTTTCTCAGGTCCTATGGTTTTTACGACATTACCGTTTTTCTTTATGGTTATTTTTAATCCGTTAAGGTCTTTGTCATCATCCATATTAATGACACCGTAAAGATTGAAGAATTTCATTTTTTGGGCAGAAGCATTTGCGGCAAAAAGTATCAAAGCAAGCAGCAAAAAGAAAATTTCGATAATTGTATGAATCTGTGCTATTTTTAATTTTGTTCTCATTAAATCCGAATACATTATTATACAAGCAAAAATACTAAAAAATTGAACATGAAAAGAAAAAAATCAGGCAATCCTGATTTTAGTTCCCCTCTTCAGCGGTTTTTTTTCAGAAATACCGTTTAACCTGCAAAGTTCTTCAATCGTAGTTCCGTATTTTTTTGCAATTTTCAGCAGGGAATCGCCTTTTCTGACTTTATGATAAGAAAATTTTCCAGCCAGGCGCGGTTCGGATTTATTATTGGTAACAATCAGTTTATATCCAGAAATGATAGACTTTTGTTCAAAGTCGATGAATCTAAATGGGTCTAAAGGCTTGTCCCTGTATCTTACTTCAAAATGCAAATGGTGAGCAAGAGATCTTCCGGTGCTCCCTCCCAGCCCAATTATATCTCCGGCCCTTACCAACTGGTCGGGTTCTACAAGTATTTTGGAAAGATGTGCATAATAAGTTTCCAGCCCGTTGAAATGCCGTACAATTATCAGGTTTCCGTAACCGCCGCGATTATACGTTGCATAACGCACTTTGCCGTTAAATGCGACTTTAATAGAATCTCCTTTTTTCAAACCGATATCCACACCGTCGTGGCCTCTGCCATATCCCCGGTAAATTTTACCATAAAAAGGAAGTGCAAAAAATTTATTGCTGTCGAGAAGCTCAATTTCGAATTTATTGCCAGTCTGTTTTTCGCCTAAATATGCAAATATCTGGTTACTCGTCCAGTTGGAAACAAACAGGTTTGTGGTATCAACAGCAAGTATAGTTGTATCTGTGTAGGGTTGGGAAATATAAGACCATGTTTTATTCGAATAAATTAAAATTTTTTCGGAATTAACTGTTATTGTATCCAGAATGTAAGGCAACTCCTGGGAAAAACTATGTTTAGAAAACAGTGAAAGAATCAATAGGTAAAATACATTCTTCAATCGGAATCTCATTACAGTTGTTTTCGTTTACACCAGAGTTTATTTTTTAGTCAGGGAATAAAAATGGAGTTCCAAATTTATGAATACTTTGATAAAAACCAAAAAAAAAATTAGTCAGTAATCAATAGTAAGTAGTCATTGGCCGTTAAGTTTCGAATTGCAATTTTTACTTTCAATCCTATTTTATATTGTAATTAATTTAACAATTTTTTCGAGATATTCTGCATCTGTTGTATCAAACGAATTGAAATCTATACTATCTACATCCAATACGGCGATTGCATTTTTAGGAAAAAATAATCCATTTTGTGATGAAGCACTGCTGAAATCGTTGCCATCTGAGCAATGGGATCGCTGCTTTTGGCTAACAAATTTTTTAACTGTTCGTATAGACATTGATATCTGCCTCTTTTTATTGTGGAGTCCATTATTTAACAATACTTCGGTAATTTTTTGGGTCATTTTGGGCTAAAGCCCGCTATTCGTGAGCGTTTTGACTTACCCCGACCTTGTTTTCGACAAGCTCAAACACCAGGTCGGGGTAATTGATAAAACGTAGAAATACCAAGGGCTTTAGCCCTTTATTAAAAAAAATTACCGAAGTATTGGTTTAAGTAAAATTATCATTATTTCTTTTTCTTGCTGGTAACAGTTTTCCCTGCTTTGTTAATGTTAAATTGAATACCTCCCAGAATAACTTTTGCCGTGTCGTTAGTGAAATTCTGTAATACATTATCAAATTCAGGTTTAATAACCATCTTGTTGTTTATATCAATAAAGCCAAATTTATCATTAACCTTAACAGGCGCAAGCCCTTCCCTGAAATCACCGCAGAATTCATACATGCAGGGTATCACCTTTTTGCCGAGAGTGTCGATTATTCCCCACTTTCCCTGTAAACCAACCGAGGCATATTTCCCATCGAGAAACGGACTAACATTATCATATATCAAGGGGATAATTTCTTTCCCTTGGTTATCAATAAATCCGTATTTATTACCCAGTGAATCCTTAACAATAGATGGACCTATAATAAAACGCAGAATCAAGCTGTATTTCAAGGGCGGAACGATTTCTTTTCCGCTCAGGTCAAGTAACCCGGCTCTTTGATGATATTCTACTTCGATTACATTATCATCATAATACAATCTTGGATACTTATCGTATTTTATAGGTACCACAGCCTTGCCTGATTTATCAATCATCCCCCATTTTCCCCCCGTTTTAACACAGGCAAGACCCGACTTGAAACCCATAGCTGAGTCATATTCGATCGGGATAACAATGTTATCATTTTCATCTACAAACCCGTATTTTCCACCTATGTATTTTTTTTCAGTCACATAGTTGCCGCCTTTACCCACAAGGGCAAGTCCCTCGTAATATTTTTTTTTGTAATCATACTTTTGGCATCCGGCTACCAGGCAAATCAGTAAAAATACGGATAGCAGCAACATGCAGGATAAAAATAAATTTTTCATAGTTAATGGAATTAAGGTTATTAAAAATTAGTACTTAAAGTGCTCTACCTTGCCTACCGGAAGGCAGGAAGTTTGGAGTGCGCTAAGGTTTAAAAAATATGGATAGGAAAAATTTAACTTCAGGCATTCAAGGCACTCTAAACTCAAGGCACTGCTTTGTTATAAATTTAATAGTTCCAAAATTAAGAATTTCTGGATAAATTCAAAATCTTTAAACTTCTATTATCTCATTGTTTGCTTTGAGTGATCAGCCTTATCCCATTCTCTTCAATGGCGATCAGTTTTTTTTTGTATAGGGCGCCAACCGATTTTTTATAGGTCTTTTTACTAACGCCAAAAAGATCGCTGATGATTTTTGCCGGGCTTTTATCTGTTACTTTAATGAAACCGTTTTGCTCTTTGAGAATTGCAATAATTTTTTCGGAGAGTTTGTCTACTTTCTCAAAACCGTCTTTTTGCAGGCAGAGGTCAATTTTTTTATCGTCGCGGATTTTTTTTATAAAACCTTTTATTTTTTGACCCTTTACTAATTTTTGAAATACCTCGTTCTTATAAAGTATGCCCCAATGTGATCCGTTTATGATCGCTCTGAAACCGATGTCGGTGGGGTTACAAACAAGCAGGTCAACTTCCTGGCCTTCCCTGTAATCAGGCGGCAGTTTATCAAGAAAGTTGTCGAGTTTTGTGGATGCTGCAATCCGGTTGCTTTCTTTGTCAATATATATATATACAATGTATGATTTTCCTTTTTCCATTTTTAATTTCTGTTCCCTGAACGGGACGAGAAGATCTTTAGGCAAACCCCAGTTGAGAAAGGCTCCCACTGTGTTCATTGCAATAACATCTAAGCAGGCAAATTCCCCGGCAATGGCAAAAGGTTTCTCGGTAGTGGCAATAATACGGTCTTCTGAGTCAAGATAAATAAAAACTTCAATCATATCGTCAATCTTGCAATCAATGGGTACATACCTGCGCGGGAGCAATATCTCTCCATGCGCCTCTCCATCAAGATATACTCCGAAATCAAGTTCTTTGACAACTTTTAGAGTATTCAATTTCCCGATTTGTGCCACTTCTATTTTTATAAATTAGGGATGTAAAGGTACGATATTGTTTGTTATGGAGAATAAAATTATAAAATTCTCAAAAAAAAAAGCCTCACAAATGTGAGGCTCCAGATTAAAATTTTTTTCAGGTTTTATTTAAACTATGCCAGTTTAACATTCACTGCATTTAATCCTTTTTTACCTTCTTTGAGTTCAAAGGTTACTTTATCATTTTCTTTGATCTTGTCTACAAGACCCGAAGCATGTACAAAGTATTCTTTTTCTGTTTCTGTGTCCTTAATAAACCCAAATCCTTTGGATTCATTAAAAAATTTTACTATTCCTTCTTTCATATAAAATAATTTATTAAAAATATCCGCAAAGATAGTCAAAATTTATAACTAATGCCTTATTTTTAAAAAAATCTTTAAAAACCTGCTTATTTAGTGTGTATCCCCCTTATAAAATCAGGAAAATAATTATACTACAAACAGGATACCTGCCTACCGGACAGCTACCGTGTGGACACATCTTTTTCAATTTGTTTAGCTAATATCCAACCCTTATAAATCAAATCGAACTTGTCTAATCCCCTTTTTAATGTGATAGGGCCAGGTGGTCTTTGTTTCGTATATCCCTTCCATCCACCGAT
>JACREX010000045.1 GCA_016212695.1 Bacteroidia bacterium | reverse complement strand
ATTAAAATTTCGACTTTTTTATATCACAAAAAGCTCAAAAAACATTATTTTTGAAAAAATAGAATTTTTGGTAGCATCTCCTTGAAAAAATTGGAACTAAATTTAAAAAATCAGGTCGCATTCATGAGCAGACCCTACTTAGCACCACTAAGAAATAATATTTTTTCGGCTTCATAGTAGCTACAGCAAACTATTCCCCTTTCTTCTGTATTCAAACGGGCTTGGCGCTGTATAGCGGATAGTTATTTCCATGCCGCCGTCTTTGCTTGTGGCGAGTTTTAAGTCTGAAACATTAATGTCGTAGCTAAAACCTATTGCAAAGTTTTTTGATTCGAATAAGATGGATGCAATGAATGCGTCTTTGAACCTGTAATAACCACCAAGGGACAATGCCCCTTCACGAATGAGGCCCTTTGCTGTCGATGTTTCTTTGGTCATTAATCTTACAGCAGAACCCAATATTATCTCGGAAGATTTGCCTTGTTTCATAATATGCCTCAAAGCAATTGGTGGTTGTATTAAAGATAAGCAGCGAGTTGGGAATAGGCGCCGTAATAGCATCTCGCTCGGCGGTTGTCATACGTGGAACAAGCAAGCCTGCTTTGGGGCTCATGCCATCGGCGTCCACATCGAGCAATGATTTGGTATTGGCGGGATTGCCGGTGATGTTGATGGCTACGCCCTGAGCGGAACAAGACCCAAGACCCAAGTCCCAAATTCCAAGACCCAAGAAAAAAAGAAAAAGGTAAAAGGTAAAAAACTCAAGAACCAAGTTATTCTCTTCTTAAATCTAAAATCGTTAATCCTTGTTCTCAAATCATTACCCAGAACCAAGTTCCAAGTCCCAAGCCCCAAGGTCAAAGTCAGGACTGCCCCGATAAATATTCGTCCTAAAGGAATTCCCTTCAGGATAAACTTAGCTAATTTAACGGGGTAAATTGCAAAAATTACATTTACTTTTTTCATATTTATTTTAATTTAAAGATTTCTGATTACCGATTACTGATTTTCCTTTCAATATATCGCTCCTACGGAGCTTTTATTTTTTTTGTAATATCTCGTTTTCTATAAACATACCGCTCCTACGGAGCTATAACCACCGATTACCGATTTTCCTTTCAATATATCGCTCCTACGGAGCTTT
>JACREX010000060.1 GCA_016212695.1 Bacteroidia bacterium | reverse complement strand
TCCTTGATTCGCCGGATGCATACAAATTATATATGGCATTTAAAAAAAATGCTGTGAATATTAGAACTTAGCCCTATTTTTTTACTAAATTGTTGTTTTGATGAGTCCATGATTATCTTTATTATATATATGCCTGAATAAATATAGGTCACATTAAAAGAAAAGGTATTGCCTCCTTCATTCAGAACAATTTCTTTAGTAATCAACATTTCCCCGAGAATATTCGTGAAATATATCGAAGCATTGGTTTTGTGATTACTTGTTACTGATACTGTCACTCTTTGAGATAATGTATTATAAGATATTTCTACATTGTCACAATTGGGATGCGTCAGGTAAAAAGATTTTGGTTCGAAACATTGAAAATTACCGTTAAAATCTTTTTGTTTTAACCTGTAAAATATCAAGGTAATATCCGGGTCACTGTCATTAGGGTTATAATCAATAAGTGAATATTCGGTTAATATATTGCTATTACCCGCGCCTTTGATTTCAGAAACTTTTTCCCATGCTACAGCATCAAAACTTTTTTCAATGATAAAGCGTTCATTATTTATTTCAGAAGCGACAATCCATTTTATCACGGCTTTATTAAGATAATTTTCAATCTCAAATGAAATAAGCTGTATGGGTAACGGAATATTGCTACTGCTTTTTTTCCCGGCATAACCATCGGCATTGCCTCCTAAATATTGGCCGGAAAGAATATTATTAAGATTCATCAGCATAAAAATTAATAAACAATATTTTTTAAAATCAAGATTCATTGAAATGAAATTATAACATTGTCAACAGAGACGCCGCAATTAGTCGTAATCGTCCAGCGTAAAGTATAAGATGCGCCTGAGATTCCTGTAAATTCGCTAGCGGGGTCAGACGGAGAAGTAACCGAGCCTCCTGTTCCGCTGACAATACTCCAAAGACAAGTTCCGTTCACAGGCGTATTTGCAGCAAGAGTTGTTGAGGTTCCCGGTATATTGAGTTGATCTGTTCCTGCATTGGAAATAGAGGGAGGCGTACAACTTCTGACACATCTGAAACCATAGAAATATTCTCTTATAGTTTTGAATCCATTGATATCATTTGCTCCGTAGCGAGAAGAAATGCGCGAGTAAGTACCATCATTATATAAGTTACCTCCGCGAAAACCACCTCCTATAGCAGTAGTTGGCGCAGGCCAGTCGGAATTTGTAGAATTACCTGCAACAGATAGCTCGCCGTTTCCATGCGTACCTGTAAAATTTCTTCCTGAAGCGCTGCCGATTGAAACACACCGTTCAAACAGATTTCCGCTCATTTCCATTACGCCATAATAAGAAGCGCCTGCTTGTGCGCGGGTGCTTGTTCCTGTAGCAAAATTACCTACACGCATTGGCCCATTAAACAAAGGAGCATTATTATATATGCAATTTGCGCCACCGGTACTACAGATTTCATTAATTGCTCCACTATTAGAAATATTTTGACATTGAGTTATCGCTGCAGTTCCCCATGCATATTCATCAGCCACAGCGGCATTAGGGCCCCTACATATTTTTTCATATTCAAGTTCAGACATGGGGCGCATGCCACACCAGTCGGTATATGCAGTTCCATCGCCCCAGCTAAGCCAGTTACATGCTATGTTTTGACCATCTGCAACTTCTCCGTAAACGCCGTTATTATTAAAATCATTGCCATATTCGCCGGGAGTTGCTCCGACAGGCGCCACTTTGCATCTTACCCCGTTCCTGTTTTGGGGAATAGCGCTTGTATTATTGTCTCTCATATATTTTCCTGCTGAAACTGCTGAAATCCTTGTTGCCTGCTGATTTCCGTTAAGAGTATTCAGAAATCCGGCATATTGTTCCTGTGTGATTTCATATTTGAATACATAAAAAGAATTATACCCTTTGGGAAAAGCGGCGGGCAATGTCTGGGTTGTAGTAATATCAAAATCGTCGTTTGTATTCATGCCGCTGTTACTTCGGTTTCCGAGATTACCGTTAACGAATCCGCCGAGGGTAATTGAATTTTCATTTGTAATCTGAAACGGATTTGTTGTGATAAGCGCTGAAAACTGTCCCTGAACATTTGCAGCCGTGCCATCTCCGACATAAAAACCGCATTGCGGAATATAAACGACTTCAACAGCAAACACTTGTATTGTTACAAGGTCGCTGCTGCTTAAACCGTTTGCACCATAGCACCATTTTAGTTTTACGCCGTCCCAGTTTATACTGCCTGTGCCATCTGAAGCACGGTAAAGAAACACCCCCATACCCCTATCTGTCCCGCTTACCTGTGTAATTCCGACATTAAATTCAGGGTCAACACCATTAGTAGTTGTAATGCTATGGTCGTTTATTATTGTGCTCAAGTATGCATGGCTCCATGTTGTTTGTCCCTGTTTCTGATACTTTGCAAAAATCCATGCTGCATCCCAGTTACTCGGAGCAGCGCTGACCCGCCATGAATTTTCCCAGCTAATATCAAAAACAATATTTGTAGTTTGATTTGAAGCATCAATATCTGCACAGTAAGGAGTATTATCTATCTGTATATTATTTGAGAATGACGATAGCATAAGAGATATTAGCATTAAAGTAAATTGTATTTTTATTGCTGAATAATGGTTCATTTTAGATTTCCTGAAATTTATTACCGTTTATCATTTCATGCAACCCGTTTTTTATTAACGCAGCGTACTATTTTACCACCGGCAATTTTTCTTTACTACCGTTAAAATATTTTTTAATTACAGATGAGGTATAACTTTTTTTACGTACTGCGACTTCAATTTTTTCGCCATTGCTTAATGTAACAAATCCATTATTTTCACCTGTATTATACTCTTTGACATAATCGAGATTAATAAGGTGCGACTTATGTATGCGTAAAAAATTTTCCAATGAGAGAAGAGATTCTATATGCTTTAGATTTTGAGATGCAATGATTTTTTTTGAATCATTAAAAAAAATAATGGTATAGCTCGATTTTGCCTCACATCTGATAATGTCTGCCGCTTCTAAAATATGTATGGTTTTATTTGCAGGCAACGCAATTTTATTGTTTTGTGTCGTTGTTTCAGTAGCCATGTTAATCGTTTTTTGTAATTTTATACATTCATTAAATGATAACCGCTTCAAGATATTTATCAATCTCTTTAATATATTTTTCGTGCTCCTGATCTGGATAGAAATCCAATTTTAAAGACCAGCCCGACCTGATGCCATTTCCTGTAATAATATCCCTAGAATTTCTGCTGTCTTCTTTTATATCCGATGCCATAAAATTTAATGCATTAATTATTTCCTGTTTTGAATCTGCTCCTATATGAACAGACATTTCAAATTTTCTGTGAGGCTTTAGCAGGTTCATAAATTTAATTTTTTAAGTTTGTATTTATAGCAAAGGTACTTTGTAATAAAGGCTCAAAAAACAGGGTATTTACTAACGTAGAACCTGAATTTGTTTTCGTAAGTTTTAATTTTTTAACGTTAAAATATTTTAAAGGAACAGGCATTTATACTCCAATCCCAGCAACAAAGTCAAGAAAAAATTATGCTATATTTATATAGTTATACCTTACGGTTTGATAAAATTGTGTCTTGTAGATTAATGAAGAATTGTTTTATATTTGTTTTAAATTTTATTTTGGTTATAAATGACATTTATAAAACATGAAAGAAACAATTCAAACCTTTATATTTTCTTTCTTTTGTTTATCTGTATTGCTTGCTCAAAATTTAAAGACCTGTGGCGAACAATCCGCAGCGAACCAAGGCACAAAGCATACTGAAGTGTTATCCAAAACCGACAGCCTTCTGAACATTCTGAAAACAACTGAATATGATACATCCAAAATAAAAGTATTACTTGAATTAAGCGGTACTATTAGCGGGACTTCCTTAGAAAAGGCCTTAATTTACGCACAACGGGGATTGCAACTTGCAGAAAAAATAAAAAATAAAACAGGCATATACAGCTGTTATATGAGTATCGGAAATATTCTGGCGGCTCAGGGCAACAACCAGAAAGCCATGGAATGCCTCACCAAGGCTTTAAAAATATATGAAGCTCCGGATAATTCTCAAAACAAAGCTGCATGGAAGGACAACAGAAAAAAAATAGCTTTTTGTTACAGCAGTATTGGTACTGTATATTGGCAACAGGGCAATTTTGACTCTGCCATAGAGTCTTTTTTTAAATCATTAAAAATATATGAAAAACTTTGGCTCTTATCTAAATATTGGTTGATTTTTATATATACTGTAATTTTGCTACCATATCAGGGTCAAGTTCACATGTAAAATGCCGCTTGACTGGACATCTATATGTCCTCTTTGAAAAATTCTCAATAAACCTTTTGT
>JACREX010000004.1 GCA_016212695.1 Bacteroidia bacterium | reverse complement strand
TGGTCTGTGATGCTATGATACACATTTATTGCAGAAGTGTAGTTATGAATAAAAATTCCTGTTCCCAAATCGGTAAAAGAACAATTCTTAATATTGAACCTTGCATTGGCAGATTCAATACCGTATTGCATATTGGAAAAAGTATTATTGTAAAAACCGTTTAAGCCTCCTACATTTTTAAGTTCTTCAACATAAATACCCATATAGGTTATGCCGCCAGAACTTGCCTGTGTAAAAGGGTTCGTTGTATTGGGATAACATGTAAAAATATCGCTCCATACATATAATGGATCTTTAGCGGATAAATCTGCGCCAACAAAGTAGCAATTCTTAATTTCGCTTGTGAAAGCAATAAGAGATGACGGGTGTTTTGGTGTAAATTTTATGTTTATCCCGTTGCTGTTGAACGTGGAATTAGTTCTTGCGTTGATAATCCCTCCGCTTGCTGTGTTATAAAATACAGGCTGTGAATCATCGCAAATATAATCTATATTTCTTGCGCCGAGCAATACGGCAATATGTGCGTTTTCAATAACTGTCTGATTGTCTATAATAATTTTCCCCTGGTTAAGTTCGTCGGAGGGAGCATTATAATAGCCCCAAACCTCGATACCCTGCCAGAGATAGTTATTGCATGTGGGGAGCGTTGTAAGCAGAGATTGATTAATTGTAAGTATTTTTCCTTTTTTCACAATCAGCCTGCCTTTAGGTCCAAATTGCAGCGTACTGCTTTGAATGGTGCAATTTTGAGTAACAAATAAATCGCCTTCTACTGTAAGAGTAACACCGGATATTCCGCTGCCTAAGTTTGACTGGTCAGGGTAGTTGTAAGTAGTGCAGGCACAATCGTCAGGATAAACGAAAAAGGTTTTATTAAATGAAGAATGGCCGCATTGGTTCGCTGCATCAAGCGTTACGCAATAATAGCCATAGTTGCCATCGTAAGTGTTGGAAACAGCAGAGCCTTGCGCGGTATGTCCGTCTCCGAAATTCCAGTTATAAGTTGTGGTTATCGGCTGCTGCAAAGCGGAAACAGTGAAAGAAACAGAATTATCGAGATAAAGGCAACTTTGCGGTGAAAAATCAATGTTCATATCTTCGGGGCCGTAAAGGGTTTCCACTGTCCAACCATTGGTAGCCGTGCAGTTATTTGCATCAGTAACCGTAACATAATACGTACCCGGCGAAGGATATATTTCGTCTGTTGTTTCGGATGTATTCCATTCGTAAGTGTAAGGGGGCGTACCTCCGTTAACAATTGTATGGATAGCTCCGCTGCCTCCTCCACAGGGATGTTGAACTGTTGCACTGACCGAAAACATGGCCGGTTCAATAATAGTAACGTTTGCCACAGCCTGATCGTTATTATCATCTGTTACGGTAACATAATACTGACCGGGGCATAAGTTTGTGGCAGCGGCTGTTGTCTGACCGGAAAGATCACTCCATAAATACAAATATGGAGGCATACCACCCGATGCTGTTACTGTTGCGCTACCGTTACATAAAGACTGCCCTGCGCATGTAATATTTTCAAAAGCCGTTACAGCAGCGCCGAGAGGGATACAATTGATGGCAATATTCGGAAGACCTGACCAAACATTTATATCTGTTTCATCCTCAGCAAGACTGTGTCCGTTAAGAACAAAACCGCAATAAGGGAAAGGTTTATCAGGATCATTAATAACAGAAAGATATTTTTTATTATCTTGGTTCGGACAATATATCCGGCCATCAGGGGCGAGAAGTAAAGCGCCGCCTGCTTTTGTAGTTAAACAGATATTACTTTCAGCGACAGCGATTATGTTAATATCCTCTGAAATTAAATCAAGCTGATAGAGTGTAACTTTATTGGGATCACTAATATAAAGCTTTGAATTATCTGGAGAAAATTCTAATCCATAACCATAAAAACTACAAAAATAATAATCATACGGCAACTTAAAGGTTTTACAATTTGTGATATCGCTATTGGTTAAGTTGAAATCGCAAATTTCTATATGAGCAGGTTCATCGGCATCTCCGCCAATACTGCTAACTATCTTAGTCCCATCGTGAGAGAATTTTATTGACCCTATTGACCCGGATGCATCATTATAATTTGAGTTAGAAGTTGTAACAGACCAACTGCTCCAATTGCTATTCTCAACACGAATTGTATAGTACTTTTCTAAATTATCACTATGGACAACAACCCAGAATCCTATGGTATTACCAAAAGAATTCACAATTGGGAAAGCAGATTGTTGATATCTTATTGTACCCGGTAAAATTGAATTTAGAAGTTGATTGCTAGAACTTAAATCCCAGGTTTGTATATTTAAAACAGAAAGGTAATAATTACCAGCATTTATGGTAAAAATTAGATACTCGTTGGAATAAACTGGATTTTGGAAAGCCAAAACCGGTTGGGAAATTGATAAATCAGCGTTTAATGAAGATGTTATTTCAAAACCATCAGACGCTCTCCAGATAGTATTTCCATCGGTATAGAAACTAAGATTTCCAAAATTATCAGAAATAGAAGCAGTGCAATTTGTCTGGTTAATAGATGTTGGTGAAGTTAAATTTTGAACAGGGCCATTTTGAAAAGTAATCCCTGCATGATTACCGAAAACCCAATTATAATCTTCTTTGCTGCATATTGTACAGTCAAACAGGTTAAATGTAAAACTTAAATCAACAGCAGAAGTACATGCGAGATTACTAAAAGATGTTAAATGAAAAATCGTTTGGTCGTCTGTAATTTGATGAGTTATATTAATGGGACATGGGTTTTCATAGGTTGTAAATGTTACTGGTGTTAACAAATTTAATTGATAAGTCAAAGTATATGGAGCTTCACCCTGCAACTGGACATAAATATAACTTGGTTTATTTTTACATACTGTTTTGGATGAGTGAGCAACTATTGAAACAGGTTGTTCAATTGTTATATCCTGAGTATAGGTGTGCGATCCTGATGAATTTGTAACAGTAAGGGATACCTGAGAAGTACCATAACTATTAAAAACCACAGTAGGATTCTGGTCTGTACTTGATGGTATCGAGGCATTTTGAAAACTCCATGACCATGAAGTAATATCATTTCCTGAAGGTGCAATGCTATGGTCTGTAAACTGAACAGATAAACAAGCAGGTTGATAATTAAAAAAGGCAACAGGCGGATCATTAGAATTAAGAATACAGGAAAGAGATTTTAAGGCATTAATACGTTTAACAGATTCATCAAAGTTTGTACCTAAAGGTAATGCATCCCCATTATCAATTAGACACTGTTTAATTGCTGCCGGGGTTAAATTGGAATTATGAGTTAATAAAAGTGCACTAAGCCCGGCAACTATTGGTGTTGACATTGAAGTTCCACTTTTATATTCATATGAATTATTTGAAGCGGAGGAAGTACTTAAAATATTATAACCCGGGGCGACAACGGAAATTTGATCCTCGACAGAGCCAAAGTTAGAAAAGAAAGCACGTTCATCGTTATATGTAGTAGCGCCAACGGAAATAATATTAGGTTTAGATTCTGCAAAAGCAGCAGGGTAATGACAAGCGCCCAGATTATCGTTACCTGCTGCCGCTACAAATAAAATATCATCTGTGTGAGAACTTATAATATCACCCCATAAGGGATTATAAGCGAGAGAGCCAAAAGACATGCTTATAACTTGTGGTGGAGGTACCATATCACAAATATTTCCAACGATATCTTCAAGTCCCATCATAAATTCTGATGGATTATCCGGATCAATTAAATCAAGTTTTACTTTATAAGGTATTATTTGTATGTTACCTCTATTGAGCGATGCAATACCCTTGCCGTTATCAGAAGCAGCCGCAAGCAAACCGGCACAATGTGTGCCGTGTGAAAAATTGTATGCCATACCGCCTGCGCCAATAGGGGGAGTTGGGTCTGTATCATCATTGGCATAATCATAATAACCTTGTGATACAACACCCAGAAAATCTTCATGTGATATAAGAAACGCATCATCAATAATTGCTACTCTAACCGTATTTGAACCGACAGGAGCATTCCATGCCCCGGTAGCATATATCTGGTTAAAATACCATTGATCAGATAAACGGGTATCTGTTAAAGGAAGTAAATTATCATCAGACGGGTAATAAACAGGCAATTTTACGCAATAATCAATGAACGCTAAAGACAAAAACCTTGAAATTAAAGTATCTAAGTTTGTCGCATCATTGCATAGTAATTTATAGGTTCTCTGCAAAGAACTTGCTTGAGAATTGAATGGTTTAAGTATTCCGGTAATATTGAAATTTACAATAAATGGTAAAGAATCTAAAGCAATGTGGTTATAAGAATAGGAACTGTCAACATCATAGCATAAGTTTGCAGTGAAAGCCTCTTTAACTTTAAAGTATAATGCTCCTTTAAAATATTTCGGGCGTTCAGGAATCAATGGCCTGAGAAAAATATTAAAGAATCCGGTTACACTTTGTGGTTGCGATACCTTAATTAAATAACTTGAATCAACCACCAAACTATCAATAGAAAGATTTAAAAATTCATTATTCACTTTTTCTTTTTGGGATATAAGCGTTAAGTTATCACAGTTCCCGGAAAATAATTGAAGTTTTGTAATATTGGCCATAGGAACTCTTGACGTATTTGAGATTACAATCATCAGTTTTGAAGTATCAGCCGTAAACTTCATCCAGTATTCTGTGCCTGTTATCTGGAGTTCTGTGCCTGTGCAGGCGTAGGTGGCAGGGGGGAGAAGCCTTGCAGTTTGGCAGGTGGTTCCAGTGTCGGCGGCAGCCTGTTTCAGCGTCCACACTTTGTTTTGAAGTTCGTTGTACAGTTCGTTTGTTGTTACTTTGTTTGTTGTTGTGTCTGCAACGCCAGAAGCCAGAAGCCAGAAGCCAGACGACTGATCGTAATATGCGGCCTTGAGCCTGGCTTCATCAATAGTGTTTGAAGCGCTGGAAATCTCGCTTTGCAAATATGTGAATTGAATATCTGCTTTGGGCAGTGCAGCGTAGTTTTGCAGGTCAATTATCCAGTAGCGGTCTGCGGTTTTATCGGGATCAGTTGGCGCTGCTGTTCCTTCAGGCAAAGGCATTCCTGCGCTGTCTGCCGGATATGTGGCAAAAATTATCTGCCCGTTGCCGGGGCTGCCTTCTGTGATGGTAAAACACAAGGGAAATATATCCCCGGAACTATTGCCAAACGGGATATTGTAAGAGCCTGTTGCAGCGCCGGTATTCCATTGCAATTCTCCATATCCGGCGGCAGGTAAATCTTCGCTGATAATTCTTGCAGTGTATGTAAGCGCACCGGGCGAACTGTTGTCAATAATCAGCCTGTGGTGATTGAGTTTTAACACTGCATCGAGAGCCATAAGGCCTTTTATGGCGATACCTAATATCCCAAGAATTTTTTCTCCTGTTCCTGTAAAGGTAATATTTTCAAAGAATGTGGGGCTTGAGCCTGCAATGTTTTGAATGGAGTCGCCGTTGAGGTAAACCGTGCCATTGCTTCCTATATTTATAAATACATTGCCGGCCGTGTTGTTTATCCAGTCGCCTGTAACATATATTTTACCCGCGTTGTTTATCGTAGCGTCAATGCCTTCGGCGGTTTTATTGGAAAATTTTCCGTTTACCGCGAGCGTAGTTCCCGCGCCTATTTTAATATTTGTTCCGCAGTTGTAGAGCTGTGAATAACCGGTAAAAGAGTAAAGCCAAAGGCATAGAGCCGGCAGCGCTATCAGGATATATGTTTTGGGTTTCATATTATTTTTTTTTAACTTATATTTTCAAACCAAAATCATGGTCCCGGCTAATTCTTTCAAATAATAGTTTTCATACCTGTTTATTTTATTGTCCCGTACCGGGAGGCAGAACAGGATCTTCAGGTAAGGCGATTTCGGGATTTACCGGCTTCCCGAACTCTTTCACACGGTTCACTTCGGCTTCGCCAAACAAAACCGAAATTTTATCGTAACATTCCTGCTCCGTGTTTGCAGCGAAAACAAACTGCTTTGTCTGAGTCTGGCCGCCTGTTACTTCTGCCGGCTGATTCAAAACCAAGGTGTCGTACACAAAAAACCAATAATTCCCCTGTATGGTCGTTATTCCATCTATTAAAGTCTGCGTAAATCCGCTTTGGGCATCTGCAATCTTGGTAAATGCAATAAGTATGATGGTTATGGTTATGATTTTTTTCATTATTTTATGATTTTTT
>JACREX010000059.1 GCA_016212695.1 Bacteroidia bacterium | reverse complement strand
TTTAATCTTAGTTCATTAAAAAGTTTCATGTTTTTTTGTATCTTTGTGTTTCAAGTAGGAAAGATACGAAAGTATTCTTGTTCTTAGCATTTGGAAACCCTTGAGTTATCAACATAATATTGTTTAAAGACAGACTCTATATAGGAACAGGAACGCTTGACTTTGGCGGAGGCACAAAAGATTTCTGGGAATGGAAACAAAGCACAAATACATGGACTCAAAAAGCCGATGTCGGCGGGCAAGAGAGACTTTTTGCCGTAGGCTTTTCTATCGGGTCAAAAGGATATATAGGAACCGGAACCGATGGCAACACCAACGTGGGTATGACAGACTTCTGGGAATACGACCCTGCATATAATACATGGACGCAAAAAGCTCCTTTCCCCGGAGCTGCACGATTTGGCGCAACAGGTTTTTGTATCGGCACAAAAGGCTATATTGGAACCGGACGTTGCGACCCCAACTATTATAAGGATTTCTGGGAATACAATCCTGCAACTGATACATGGACGCAGAAAGCCGATTTCGGAGGAACGCCAAGAGCCCATGCCACCGGGTTTTTTACTGTTGATAAAGGATATATAGGAACAGGGTATCTCGTATCAGATACCATCCCTGGAAACGTTGGCTATTATAAAGATTTCTGGGAATATAACCCTAGTGCTGATACATGGACACAAAAGGCCGATTATGCAGGGGTAAGAAGAGTTTGTCCCGCCAGTTTTTGTATTCTCAAAAGCGGGTATATTGGTACCGGACAAGATTCCATTTGCAATGGCACGAAAGATTTTTGGTATTATGATATGGATAATGATTCATGGACTCAGAAAGCCGATCTCACCGGGCCGGCAAGAGAAGGCGCTGTGGGTTTTTCCATTGGCTCTAAAGGATATATCGGCACAGGGCACACCTACCCGGGTTCTCCCGTATTTGATAAAGATTTATGGGAATATGATCCTTCGGCAACCGGCATTTCAAAGACACCGGCAAACAACATGGCAGTTACTGTTTTTCCTAATCCTGTTTGTGAATATGCCGTATTTAATATTGAAGGCTTACCCTTTTATCAGTCTGTTGAATTGACACTATACAATGCGGCGGGCAGCGAAGTGAAAAATATGGTCTTTAATAAAAAGTATGTTTTATATCGTGCAGGTTTACCTTCGGGTGTTTATTTTTATAGTATTTCCTGCAACAGCGGCATACTTGGTAGCGGTAAACTAATATTAAAATAAATGCATATAGCAAGTACGAATTAATAACCAAAGAACTGTAATGAAAAAAATACTTTTTTTCTTAATTATTATTTCCTGTTCTATTTTTAACTTTCAGTTAGGCGCACAGGTTTTTCAAAAAACTTTTAGCGGTACCAATCAGTGGAATGACTTTGGCGTGTCGGCATTGCAGGATACGACTAACGGAGAATATACTATTTCGGGATTTACAAATAGTTTTAGCGGAATCCGTGCATTTCTGCTCCATTTGGATGCTAATGGAAATACGTTATGGACAAAAGGCTATGGCGGATCAGGAACACAGATTACATATGGACATTCAGTGCGGCGAACCTTTGACGGAGGGTATATTATTGCAGCACAAAAATTAAGCTCAGGGTCGTTTCATTATTGTGCAATACGTACAAATGGCAATGGAGATACTTTGTGGACAAAGACATGGCATAATGGCTCTTATCCCAGCGCTGCCAGCGGTTATACTAGAGATGTGTGCCAAACTACTGAAGGAGGATTTGTTTTTACAGGACTTGTTGATGCGAACAATACTTTTGGTGTAATTCGTACAGATGCTAATGGAAATATAGTATGGACAAAGGCATATGGCGATAGTTGTGCACTAGGTTGCGGCCAACGCAGTCATGCCGTTCAGCAAACTGCCGACGGCGGATTTATTATCTGTGGATATACATTTAGTTTTGGAGCAGGCGACTATGACGCATATTTAATAAAAACTGACGGTTCCGGAAATATAGTATGGACAAAAACGTATGGTACAACAGGCGCTGAAGAAGCATACTCGGTTCGGCAAACCACAGACGGCGGATATATTTTTACAGGATATACACGTATAAGTATTATGGATCCTGCACATATAATTTTAGTGAAAACCAATTCATCAGGCGATCTCTTATGGACAAAATCTTTTAGCGGACCAACAGGCGAATTTGCTTTTTCGGTTAAACAAACTTCTGACAATGGTTATATTGTTGCAGGATATACTTACAGTTTCGGAGCCGGAGATGCTGATGTTTATATGATACGCACAAATTCTGCAGGCGATACGTTATGGACAAAAGTATATGGGGGGGCAGGCAGCGATTATGGCTATTCGGTTCAGCAAACCACTGACGGTGGATTTATTGTTTCAGGAGAAACAAGCAGCTTTGGAACAACAGGTATTAATGTTTATTTTATAAAAACCGATGCTAACGGCAATAGCGGTAATGATGGTTGCAATCAATGGACGACAAATACGGTAATCGGTAATCCGTCATTTATAACAGGGTCGGGAGGAGGTATTTTGAGTTCGGCAACAACTGTTTACGGTACTGCTTTAACTGTAAATACTCCCCCCTTTATTGATAGCGTATTAACATGCCCCTGTAATTTCGTTTTAACCATAGATAAAAATGACGCTCATTGCAACGGAAGCAATGGTATGGCCTGGGTTACAGTAAATGGAGGTACAGGTCCGTATTCATTTCATTGGAACGATTCTTTATCTCAAACTACTGATACTGCTTATAATTTATTCGCAGGTCAATATACTGTTACTGTTACTGATTTTACAGGAGATACTGCTACCGCTTCAGTAACTGTCGTTGAACCCCAGGAATTAATATTAGTCCCTTCTTCCAATCAGACTATATGTAATGGCGATAGCGTTCAAATTTCAGTAACCGTTACTGGCGGTACAGGAGCATATAATTATCACTGGAATACAGGCGCCGCTGCAGATTCATTAACGGTTTCGCCATCTGTTACTACAATATATGGTATTACAGTTACCGACATTAACGGATGTACTGATACGGCAAGTATAACTGTAACGGTAAACCAGAATCCGACTGTTACTGTAAGTAATACCGGACCATACTGTGAAAGCCCGGGCGGAATCATTTCATTAAGCTCAACTGGAGGGAATACCTATTCGTGGTCAGGGCCGAACAGCTTTACATCGAATCAGCAAAACCCTGTAATTGCAAATGTCACAACCGCTATGTCCGGTACATATACCGTAACGGTTACCAATGCGGACGGTTGCACAACAACAGATTCAACAAGCGTAACGGTAAACCCGAATCCCATAGTCACAGCGGGTAATTCGGGGCCTTATTGTGAAGGAGCGACAATCTCTCTGAACACAACAACCGGCAGCAGCTACTTTTGGACTGGCCCGAACGGATTCGCTTCTACTTTGCAGAACCCTTCCATCAACAACGCTTTATTAACAGATTCCGGAATATATTCTGTTACCGTAACAAATGTTAACGGGTGTACAGGTACAGACACGACTTATGTAACCATTGTGCCTAATCCTGTAGTGAGTATTTCGCCCAGCGGCCTCATAGTTTTTTGCAACGGCGGGAACATCACCTTAGTGGCAACAAGCAATTACAATAATTTTTCCTGGTCAACCGGCGCAAATACTCCTTCTATCACTGTTACACAAAGCGGAATTTATTCCGTAAGCGTTACGGGAGATAATAATTGTATCACTACTGTAAATTCCAATGTAACTGTGAACCCAACGCCTTCGCCAGTGATTATTTCAAGCGGTTCCACTACCTTTTGTCAGGGCGACAGCGCGATGCTGAATGCAGGCGCTTATGCATCCTATCTCTGGTCAACCGGCGAAACGACTCAGTCAATAGTTGTTGACGCTTCAGGAAATTATATTGTAACTGTAACAAACACATTCGGCTGTTTTGCATCCAATTTTATACAGGTAACCGTTAAACCTTACGTTAATGTTAGCGTAAATATTTTTGTTTATCCGCCTGATACCGCTTGTACGGGTGAAACCGTGAACCTTACGGCAATACCTGTTAATCCCGGCACAGCGCCGAACTATCAGTGGAGTGTAAATAATATTCCTGTCGGTTATAACAGCCCCGCCTATTTAAGTAATTCTTTTCTTAATGGAGATATGGTGATATGCACCCTGAATTCTTCGGAAGAATGTGCGCTGAATCCGGCTAAAGATACAATCATTATTCATTTATATCCACTCCCGGATATCAATGCAAGCGCAGATGTTTACAGCGGTTGCATCCCTTTACATGTGCATTTTTTTGAAACAAATACAACAAGTGGGTATCATTTTATGTGGGAATTTGGAGATGGCGGTTTGAGCAGTGCGCACAACCCTGAATATATATATGAAAATACAGGGTCATTTGATATTTTATTAACAGTAACATCAGGCAAAGGATGTTCATCATCCCGCATCTATAATAACCTGATAAATGTTTATCCCTTGCCTGACCCGCACTTCAACGCAACACCCATATTTGCAGATATACTTAACCCGGATATAGAATTCCTGAATCTGTCGGACGGCGCATCTTATTATTTATGGAATTTTGGCGATGGCTCTTATTCCAATGTGATAAATCCTGTTCATTATTATAATAACAGCGGAACTTTCACCGTGTGGCTCACTGCGTTCACAAACCACGGATGCAAAGACAGTATCAGCAGTAATATTCAAATTGATGCGATATATACTTTTTATGCTCCTGCTTGCTTCTCTCCCGATAATGATGGCATCAACGATAAATTCAAAGTGTTCGGTTATGGAATAGACCCTCAGAACTTTAATTTATATATATATGACAGGTGGGGGGAATTGATTTATCAAACAACCGATATAGAAAAAGAATGGGATGGAAAAAGGAAGGGAGATATAGTTCAGAACGGCACTTACACATGGATGGTTCAGTTTAAAGATTTTAATTCCATATCGCATCAAAAAGCAGGTACGGTTACAGTAATCAAATAAATATTGTTAATGATTTATGATAAAAATAGAACTTGCCAAAAGAATCGCTTTATTTTGTTATATCTTGTTATTATGTGCATGCGTTGCATTGAGCCTGTCGAAATGTTCAGGTAATAACAAAACCGACAGGGAAGAAATAAAACAGAACCAAAGTAAAAAAAATCCTTATGCCAAAGCGCAGATAGATATTAAAACCTTCAAGACGGATACTCTGGGTTGGGGTTATGATATTTATATATACAAAGGATTGTATGTTCACCAGCCGCATATACCTGCAATAAACGGAAACAGGGGATTTAACAGCGAAGCCGATGCACGTAAGGTTGCTGAATTAGTAGTAAATAAAATCCGGAAAAACAGTATGCCTCCTTCTGTTTCAATAAATGAATTGGATAGCCTTGGTGTGTCAATTTTTTGAGTTTACGGATACACATTAATTACGTACTTATCCTTATATACATTACGAACATATTCGTATTGTTTTTCCCCCTTTTTTGTTAATTTTTGTACATTAATATATTATCTTTGTCAAAAACGTTTGTCGTTTATGTATAAAATATGCTTATATTTTGAAACATGTTCAAAAGCATTTCGTAAAAAAATTAGCATGTAAGTTAAAAGCAATTTAAATTCAACATTATGTTTTCCCCTTCAAACATATCATTACCACAAAATACCCACGATGAGTGGCGTTGCCACAACGTGGCTCACGCCAGACCTCCGCAAACCTGTCACCTTGAGCAATTCGACTGGCTCACTGTATCACCTGCCGAAAGGCGCATGGTTCTACACACACACACACACACACACACACAACTCCTTTAACCCTCCCTCCCTCTCATAAAGAAAACCGCAAAAGTAACAAAACTATTTCCTTTTGTAATAAAATTGTATTCTATTTCT
>JACREX010000055.1 GCA_016212695.1 Bacteroidia bacterium | reverse complement strand
ATTTGCCGGAGCAAACAATCCGCTCTATATAGTCACTAGTCATTCGTCAATAGTCACTGGCAAAAACAAGCAATTTGAAACCAATGACCAATGTCTGATGACTAATGACCTTTTAGAAATTAAAGGAGACAAAATGCCCGTCGCAATCTATGAAAACATGAAACCATTTACAAATCATGTAATACAGCTACAAACAGGCGATATAATATATCTTGCTTCCGATGGTTACGAAGACCAGTTTGGCGGTCCGACTCCCGGCGGAAAAAAGTTTCTTTCAAAAAAACTCAAACAATTACTAACCGAAAATTGTAATAAACAAATGGCCGAACAAAAGGAAATACTTGACAAGACTATTGAAGACTGGAAAAATAATTACGAAGAAAAATTTGAACAGACAGATGATATTACTGTAATGGGAATAAAAATATCATGAAACCAACCCGCGTTAAAAAAAACAGATAAATAATGTTTTTCATCCTGTCCAAAATATTAGATTTTTTAATTTCCCCGGTAATCTGGATTATTTTCTTTCTTCTTTTTTCTATTCTTACCAAAAATCCAAAACGAAAGAAAATAGCGCTTATCACTTCCTTTTCCATGCTTCTGTTTTTTTCAAATTCTTTTATCATTGACGAATTCATGAGGGCGTGGGAAATTAAAGCTGTGAAGAAAGAAGAGATAAAAGAACCCTATGATTACGGTATTATTCTTGGCGGCATGATCTCGTTCGATTCAGAATACGACAGGGTGAATTTTGTACGCAGTGTAGACAGGCTTATGCAAACCCTGGAATTATACAAACTGAATAAAATAAAAAAAATACTTATAACAAGCGGATCCGGAAGCCTTAAGGAACCCGGCATGAAAGAAGCGGAAATTTTAAAAAAATACTTAGTAAATATTGGCGCTCCGGACGAAGACATTCTTACGGAATCAGTGTCGCGGAATACACACGAAAATGCTGTTTTTACTGCAAAATTACTTACGGGAAAGAACAAAAAACCTGCCTGCCTGCCGGCAAGGTATTTATTGATCACTTCGGCTTCGCATATGCGCCGCTCTTTAGGCTGTTTCAGGAAAGCCGGCATTATTGCCGATCCGTATGTTACAGACAGATATGCCGGGCACAGGAAGTTCTATCCCGATCACCTTCTTCTTCCCAATGTTCAGGCTCTCGAAGCATGGAATGTATTTCTCCACGAACTGGCTGGCTGTGCGGTTTATAAGATCTGCGGATATATGTAGATATTTTTATCTTTTCAAAGATTGCTGTTTTGTCAGCGCCATGTATTTTGCAAACTCATCATACCCTTTGTCTTTAATCATGGCGATACATGCCGGTCTGTTGGAATTAAAGATCAATGCAAAAATCCTGGAAATAAAATCCTGGAACTTTTTACAGTCTTTAACATTTTCATACTGGGTACAGTCTGCACAACTTGCTATTTTATTTTCAATACAGCAGGCGCGTGTCTGACACCATGCAGCTTTTGTATTCTCTTTGCAGCCGGGGCAGCGACCTTTTATATATTTCCCGCAGGCGCCGCAATACAGCCCGCAGTAAGCGATCAGATTTTTATCGGCAAGAATTTCTTTCATAAATTTTGAGTTAAGAGGTTGTTTGTTCATTAACTCACAAATTTAAAAATTAATTCATAAAATTATCGCCAACCGTTAGGACAGAAAAAATAAAATAAACTATTTTTGATTTTTAAAAATTATAAATTACAAGAATATGATGAAAACAATACTTATCACCGGCGGGGCGGGGTTTATTGGATCGCATGTTGTGCGCCTGTATGTAAATAAATACCCGGATTATAAGATCGTAAACCTTGATAAACTCACATATGCGGGTAATCTTGAAAATTTAAAAGATATTGATAAAAAGCCCAATTACGAATTTATTAAGGCAGACATTTGCGACACGGAAACCATTTTCGCTTTGTTTCAAAAATATTTATTCGACGGCGTGATTCATCTGGCTGCAGAATCGCATGTGGACAGGTCTATAACAGACCCTATGGCTTTTGTGAAAACCAATGTGATCGGCACCTGCAACCTTTTAAATGCCGCCAAAGCGATATGGAAAGATCAACATGATGAGAAACTGTTTTATCATGTTTCAACGGATGAAGTTTACGGTTCCTTAGAACATGAAGGATTCTTTTATGAAACCACAGCGTATGATCCCCAAAGCCCGTATTCGGCATCCAAGGCGAGTTCAGACCATTTCGTAAGGGCATATCACAATACATATAAATTACCCATAGTGATATCCAACTGTTCCAATAATTACGGCGCAAACCAGTTTCCTGAAAAATTAATTCCTCTATCCATAAATAATATTAAAAATAATAAACCGATCCCGGTTTACGGGAAAGGAGAAAACATACGCGACTGGCTCTATGTGGAAGACCATGCAGCCGCCATTGATGTGATTTTCCATAAAGGGAAAACCGGTGAAACTTATAACATAGGCGGAAATAACGAATGGAAAAACATTGACCTCATCTATAAGTTATGTGATGTGATGGATAAAAAATTAAACCGTCCGGCGGGAACCTCTGCCAGGCTTATCACTTTTGTAAAAGACCGGGCAGGCCACGATCTGCGCTATGCCATAGATTCTTCAAAACTTCAGAAAGAATTAGGCTGGTCGCCTTCGCTGCAGTTTGAAGAAGGCATTGAAAAAACAGTTGATTGGTATCTCGCCAATGAGCAATGGCTGATGAATGTGGTTTCGGGCGAGTATTCAAAATATTACGACAACCAATATTTACACAGATAACCTTTGTTCAACAATTCCATGGGCCTGTTTCAAAACATATTCGGTAAAGGGAAAAATGCTGATCCTGCAAATCTTGCGACATTAATTACCGATCTGCATTCGCACCTGATCCCGGGAGTAGACGACGGTGTAAAAAACGTTGAACAATCGCTGGAATTGATAACTGCAATCCATTCTCTTGGCTTTTCAAAAATCATTACCACGCCGCATGTGATGAGCGACACGTTCAGGAACACTCCTGAAATTATTTTGGCAGGTCTTGCGGATGTTAAAAAGGCGGTAAAAGAAGCTGCCCTGCCGGTTACCATAGAAGCTGCCGCCGAATATTATATTGACGACCATTTTGCCGAAAAACTGAAAAACAAAGAAGTTCTTACTTTTGCGGGCAATAAAATATTAATTGAACTTCCTTTTTTCAATGAACCGCAAAATTTTTTATCTGTGATTTTTGAGCTCACAGTGGCAGGGTACAAGCCGGTGCTTGCCCATGTGGAGCGTTACACCTACTGGTATCACGATTTTGAGAATTATATCAAACTGAAAGACCGCGACGTTCTGTTCCAGATGAATATTGTCTCGCTTTGCGATGAAGGAAGCGGCCATCTGAAAAAAATGACTGAAAAATTAATTGATGCGGATATGATTGATTTTATAGGAAGCGATGCCCACAGTATGCAATATATTGAAAAAATCAAATCAGTGCTTACAAACCGGCATCTCAAAAAATTAGTTGATTCGGGAAGATTATTAAACCATACTTTATAATTTGTATCTGTTCGGGTATAGAGTTGAAAGGTTGAGCAACTGGTTTTGGTATAGGTCTTTGGTTATATGGAAATACCATCAACAAATTACCATTGACCAAACTAGCAGCCCAACCTATTAACCATTAACTATGGAGTATCAGAAATTTACAGACCACCCGAATAGTAACTATAATTTTCAAATAAAATGCAAAAGATAATTCTACTCTCTGTTCTGTTTCTTTTTTTTGCCTTCCCGTTTAAAGGATTTCCAAATGAATTCACAACCGCAGATAACTACAGGCTTGTGATTATTGATGAGTATTCAGCAGAAGAAATAATTTCTCTGGCAACCGACCTTGAAAAAGATCAAAAATACATCCGCATCGGAAAGCATATTTTTAAAAACCCGTTCTGCAGGCCGCATCAGAAAAAAAATAAAAACAAATTCACGACCATTGTTGTAATTCTTCTCACCGGTCCGCTCGGAGGGCATCGGCTGTATCTTGGAACAAGCCCCGTGGTGCCTGTTGTTTATGCCATAACGCTGGGCGGCGGTATCGGTATTTTGCCGGTCATAGACCTTATTGTTATAGCTACAACAAAAGACATCAACCGCTATATAAATAATGATAAAGTGATCATGTGGGTGGAATAGCGGAGTTATTATGAATTGTTATTTTAGAGAATGTGAAATAGTCAAGAATTGAGACTTTATTATTGTGGCCCGAAAACAGGTGGAGGCAGAAAATTTCCTTCTTCGTCCCAGCGCAATTGTTTTACATTCTGGCCCATTTCATAAACTATTTCTGAACGTTTTTGCCCGTTCTTGTACCAGATAATGCTGAGTCCGTTCATCTTTCCGGAGTTGTAATTGGTTTCGCGTTTTTTTGCGCCGTTCTCATAATACCAGATCCATGCGCCGTCTTTCTTCCCCTTTTCGTATGCGCCTTCTACTCCCTTGGCTCCGCTTGGGTAATTTTCGAAACAGGGGCCGGAATAGGGCGCGCCATTGTAATAGAAAACTTCTTTTTTTTCTACAAGGTTCTTGGCATCTACAGGCTGCTGTGCCCAATTAGCCAAAGAGTATAAGAATAATATGGAAAAAATAAAATATTTCATTTGAAAATTTTTACAAAGAAAGCATTTTTCATTAATCTGAATACGGTTTCAGGTATTTTTTCAACGAAAACTTTTAATATTTTATTTTCGATGACAACCTGTATTTTAACCCTTCGGCCCCGGAGAGGTAAACCTTAATGGAGCCCACAAGAATATCGGCCTGTATGAGTATAGGAATTTTATTTTCATCATCAGTTACCCACACCGTTAGTTCTTCTCCTCCCCTGAATATGGTTCCTGCAACTAACAGAGCGCTGAATTTTATACATCTGTATTTAGTATCATCCCGCGTTTCCATAATCTCTTTACCTCTATACCTCACATACAGTGCATACTCTTTATTGTCTATCACCATCGATATGGGTATCTTGTCGTTTATTTTGCATTTTGAAAAATCAAGGTTTCTGCAGTAATATATAGCGGTCAATACATCAAAAATGCAGGGATTCAATTTCAGGGAATCCGTCTTTTTTTTCTGCTTGGAATTTTCTATTGTGGAATAAATTTTACCTTTTTCATGATCGAAGTAATAAAATTCATTGACCCAATAACTCCCTTCAATAGCCTTGCGCTCGCATTTAATGGGACTTAATGTAGCGGAATCCAGATAGGTCTGATAATGCTCCCGCACCTTGAAGAACCAGTCGTGCATGGGAAGGCTCATTCCATAGCTGTCGAAAAAATATGCAGCCCTGCCGTTCAGGGTTGTTTTGTCCACATTAAAATAAGCCTTGCCTGCATCAACCCAGATAAAAGCCATGTTGTAATAGACAAAAAAATTCAGCTTTTCGCCCGACTGAAATGCCGTGTTTTCTTTAAAACATTGCGCATTTGAAGTGGTTGCCGTTGCAGGAAAAAACATCAGCAGGAGAAAATATTTACAATATAAATTCATCCGGGTATTATAACTCAGGTATTAACCTTCCCGATTTTTTGTTCCACGGATTGAACCTTCTGCACAAGCCTTCCCGACTTATTTTTACGGATATCGAGATTTATAGTAGAATAAATTCTTTCTGAAACAGGGCCGAGAATATCATACGCTTTCTGAACAATGGCAAGAGCTTCGGGCAATGTATCGGTTTCGATAATTGTACCCATAGCCGTGAGTTTATAAGTTATCCCGCTTTTATCAATCATTTCAATAACCCTGCTCACATATTCGCTTACGCTCGGTCCCTTGTCGGTCGGGAACATGGCGAAATTCAATAATACAGACATAATTTGAGGTTTTAATAATTAAATATTTCATCAAGGCTCAGTTGTTTTACTTTGCCTAATTTTTCCATTGCGGCGATATCTAATTTGTGTTTATTTCCCAGTATCAGGAATGTATATTTTTTGTCTTTTACATGCTTGTCAAAAAATTCAGCCAATTGGTCAATAGATGCGGTTTTCATTTTTTCGTAGGTGTCTTTACGGATATCATAAAGAATTCCACGGTCTAAGTTTGCCTGGTATGTCCAGAATACCATGGCATTGATGATCCTTTCCGATTCAATTCTTTTCAAAATGGCTTCTGTGGCTGCATTAAACGATTTGTCAGACCTGGGCATATCATTCATCAATCCGAGCATGGCTTCCGTGGCAATTTTCAACTTATCAACCTGGGTAGCTACATATGCCACTGTGTAGTTTGATTTTTCAAGCCTGTTGGGCGTGTCATAAAAACTGTAGGCAGAATAGGCAAGGGCCTTGGATTCCCTGATCTCCTGGAATACGATCGATGCCATGTTTCCCCCGTAGTATTCATTAAAAAGATCAGACATGGGCAATATTTCTTTAGTGAAAAGCTGGTCTTTAGCAATCAGTATAATATTTGCCTGCACCATATCGTAATTTACAAAATACACATTGTTTTTCTCTGTTTCCATCTCTGTGAATTCTGCAGGGCGGGGATACTCAAGCATGGTGGTAACTACCTTGTGATGCATTTCAAGAACAGTTTTCACTTCTTCAAGCGGTGTCTGGCCGAAATAAAAAATACGGTGCCTGTAATTAAAAACGTCTTTGATGATGTTTGTAAGTTCATTGGGTTTAATCTGCTTCAACTCATCTTTCGACAGGATATTTGTAAAAGGGGAAGATGAACCGTATTTTCCATAATTATACATGGCCTGCCAGAGGATGGTGTTTTTATCAAGTTTTTGATCAGCCCGGTCCTTGAGTATTCCATCCACATAATCATTATATGCTTTTTGATCGGGCCTGAGGCTTGAGATAACGTGTTCAAGGATTTCAACTCCCTTTTCAAACGATTTTTTTAATCCTGAAATAGAAATATACGATCGCTCGTTATTGGCGTTTACACTCATATAAAGGCCGTATTTGAACAGTTCTTTCTGAAGCTCATAGGGTGAATATTTATTAGTTCCAAGAAACGGAAGATAATTGAATGCAAGCTGTAATTTCCGGTCGTGGTTTTTGCCCATATCGAGAATATACTGAAGCGAGAATAACTCGTTGTTGGAATTTTTGATATAATTCAGATCAGTACCCGGATTTACCGACGACCTTGCAATATCTTTTTCAAAATCCACAAATACAGGTGTCAGGCGTTCCGATTTTATATTTTTGAATTCCCTGAAATAGGCTGATTCCGCATCCCTGTTCAGCGGCACAGGCGTTATCCCGGGTTTGTCAACTTTTACTACATTAGGATCTTTCCCGATCCGTTTATAAATGATTGCATAATTGTCTGCATAATATTTTTTTGCGAAATTCATGATGTCCTGCTTGGTCACCTTTCCGAGTTCGTCTAAGAATTTTATATAATCTTTCCATTCCACGCCCTGGGTAAACGCTTCAACAAATGCATGTGCCCGTTGGTTATTTTCCTGCTGGCGGATTTTCTGAAGTTTCATATTGTTGATCACGGCTTCTATCATCCAGTCTTCGAAAAACCCATTCTTTATTTTTTTTATTTCTTCGAGAAACAGGGCTTTTACATCTTCAAGTTTTTGCCCCTGCCTGGGAACCCCGCCGATGATCTGTTCGCTGTAATAGCGGTGCATGCTGTAATATGACCAGCCGCTGAGTATTTTTTGTTTTTGCACCAGGTCTAAATCAATTAAGCCGGCCTTTCCGTTATACAATAATCCATTGATAATAGTAACCATTTTTTTATCATATGAGTTATCTCCGGCAAACCGGAATGCCATCAGCACATTCTCCGGGTTTGGTCCCAAAACGGTTTTTTCACGGGGTTTTTCAATAGGATCTTCTTTCGGCTGAATAACCTTATTGACTTCCTTCCTTTTTAATTGCCCCAATGTATTGTCAATGGTTTTAATGGTTTTATCAAAGTCGAGATCGCCGGATAAGGCAATAGCCATATTATTCGGAACATAATAGGTGTTCCAGTAATTATGGATATTGATCATGGATGGATTTTTCAGATGTTCTGCTTTGCCAATCACGGTCTGTGTTCCATATGGGTGTTTTTTGAAAAGCAAGGCATACAGTTCTTCCCAGCTTTTATTGTCGTCGTCGTCCTGCCCCATGTTGAATTCTTCATAAACTGTTTCAAGTTCCGTATGAAACAACCGGAGCACCAGGGTAGAAAATCTTTCTTTTTCAAGGGTAAGCCATTTTTCAAGTTCATTGGATGGGATATCGTTAATATAAACCGTGCGTTCTTCGCTGGTATATGCATTGGTTCCTTTTGCGCCGATAATCCCGGTCATCTTATCATATTCATTGGCAACCGCTATGGTTGCAGCAATTGCAGACACACTGTCTATCTTTGCATAAACGGCTTTTTTTTCTTCCGGGTTATTTGCCTTACGGTGCAGTTCATAAAGTTCAGAGAGTTTATCAAGAAGAACTTTTTCTTTTTCCCAGTCTCTTGTGCCGAATTTAGAAGAGCCTTTGAACATCATGTGTTCTAAGTAATGCGCCAGGCCGGTGGTCTCTTTCGGGTCGTAAATAGAACCGGCTTTTACTGCGATGTAGGTTTGTAAGCGGGGTTCGTTTTTATTAATCGTTAAAAATACTTTCAACCCGTTACCGAGAGTATAAATTCTTGCATTCAGAGGATCTCCCGTTACGGTTTCATAATGGTATCCGTTTTTATCAATATATTTTTCTACCCTGTATTTCCGGTCAGCCAATTCCCTGCAGGAATTAAATGCTATCAGGAACAAAAGCAACCCGAAAAAGCTATATTTTTTCATTGCTGTGATTATTAAATATTTTATACTAAAATTTAAGAGGGCTTAAATTTAAACATTCTTAAGATACAAGATGCAAGATATTCAAGAAAAACCGCTATCCTTTTTTTGTTTCCTGTTTTTAGTATATGCTACTACCCCTACTGCCGATACGTACGGAACCGATAATATTTCCACGTTTATCTAAGCGGTTGTCAGAAAATATTCCTTGAAAATTTGGTGTCACGGTAGCTACCGGCAGGCAAGGTATCGAAAATTTATATAGCCGGAGTATAATGAGAAAGAAAAAATTTTAATTTTGATAAAAATTTTTATGATATAATGAATTATTGCGGAATACCAAAAAAATACTCCTCGTCCGACACGGCAGAAATTGTTGTATTACCCGTGCCATATGATGGTACCAGCACCTGGATCAAGGGTGCAGATAAAGGTCCGGCCGCTATACTTGCGGCTTCTGCGAATATGGAGCTTTACGATACGGAAACAAATTCCGAGGTCTATAAAGTGGGCATTTACACCGCTAAACCGGTTTGGGAGAAATCATCCCCGGAAAAGATGGTGAATGCAGTTTACAACAGAGCTAAAAGATATTTAAGTAAAAACAAATTCATGGTAACGCTCGGAGGCGAGCACTCTGTGAGTATTGGCGCTATAAAAGCATACGCTGGAAAATACAAGAATCTGACTGTTTTACAACTCGACGCGCACAGCGATCTGAGGCAGGAATACGAGGGCGGTAAATACAATCATGCCTGTGTAATGGCAAGGGTAAAAGAAATGCTGCCCATTGTTCAGGCCGGTATCCGGAGCATGGATGCTGAAGAAAAAAAATATATTAATCCATCCACCCTGTTTCTGGCCGAAAGAATTATCAAAGACCCTGACTGGATCAATAATGTGATAGATTGCCTCACAGAAAACGTGTATATAACCATAGACCTCGATGTCTTTGATCCATCACAGATGCCCTCAACCGGTACTCCCGAGCCGGGAGGCCTTTTATGGTACGATGTTTTAAAATTAATCAGAAAAGTAAATAAACGGTGCAACATACTTGGTTTTGACGTCGTGGAACTTTGTCCCAACCTGTATAATAAAGCTCCGGACTTTCTGGCTGCAAAACTGATTTATAAAATTCTGTCATATAGGTTTATTTAAAAAAAAAAAATGAAAAAATAAGACAAATCGTAAATCTAATATCGTAAATCCTAAATTAATTATGGCAACAAAAGAAAGAAAAGCAATTTCTCAATTCATTGAAAAGCATTTTTTGCACTTTAATGCAGCATCCTTAGTTGACGCGGCAAAAGCCTACGAAAAACATCTGGAAGAAGGGGGTAAAATGATGATCACCCTTGCGGGAGCCATGAGTACGGCCGAACTGGGAATCATTCTTGCAGAGATGATACGGAAAGATAAAGTTCAGATTATTACCTGTACGGGTGCTAATCTTGAAGAGGACATCATGAACTTAGTTGCCCACAATCATTATATAAGAGTTCCTCATTACCGCGATCTTACACCGCAAGATGAGTGGGCCTTACTAGAGAAAGGATTAAACCGGGTGACAGACACCTGTATTCCTGAAGAAGAAGCTTTCCGGAAACTTCAAAAAAATATTTATAAACAGTGGAAAACAGCGCAGGATAAAGGCGAAAGATATTTTCCGCATGAATACATGTATAAAATGGTATTGTCAGGCGACCTGGTAAATGAATATGAAATTGATCCAAAGAATTCATGGATGCTGGCTGCTGCAGAAAAAAATCTGCCCATCATTGTTCCCGGCTGGGAAGACTCTACTATGGGAAATATTTTTGCATCCTATTGCATAAAAGAAGAATTGACGCCTTCAGTAATGAAATCAGGAATAGAATATATGATGCGGCTCACAGACTGGTACAAAAAAAATTCTGCCGGAAAGGGAGTGGGATTTTTTCAGGTAGGCGGCGGTATTGCAGGTGATTTCCCGATTTGCGTGGTGCCCATGATGTACCAGGATTTAGGGTGGCGCGATGTTCCGTTCTGGAGCTATTTCTGCCAGATTTCAGATTCAACAACCAGTTATGGATCGTATTCCGGCGCTGTTCCCAACGAAAAAATCACCTGGGGCAAATTAGGAATTGATACTCCGAAATTCATAATTGAATCGGATGCATCTATCGTTGCGCCGCTTATTTTTGCATGGCTACTCGATATGTAACCGGAAACAAATAAAAAAAGCCGCCCGATTTTGGTACTTTTTAGAGCAGACTCAGTTATTGATCATTCATTGAAATCAGGAACTCCTCGTTGGTGGCGGTTTTCGAAAGCCGGTCTATCATAAAGGTCATCGTTTCCTGCGAGTTCATGTCTCCTAAGTAATTCCTGAGTATCCAAATTCTATTAAGATATTCCTTTGGCAGCAACAATTCTTCGCGACGCGTGCTGGACGCATTGATATCCACGGCAGGATAAATACGCTTGTTGGATAGTTTTCTGTCAAGTTGCAGTTCCATATTGCCGGTACCTTTGAATTCTTCGAATATCACATCATCCATTTTGGAGCCGGTTTCTGTAAGCGCGGTAGCAATGATGGTGAGCGATCCGCCGTCTTCAATATTTCTGGCTGCGCCAAAAAAACGCTTGGGTTTATGAAGGGCGTTTGCATCAACGCCTCCTGATAATACTTTTCCCGATGCCGGGGCCACTGTGTTATATGCGCGGGCAAGACGGGTTATTGAATCGAGCAGCACCACAACATCGTGTCCGCTCTCAACTAATCGTTTTGCCTTTTCAAGAACAATGTTTGCTATTTTCACATGGCGTTCAGCGGGTTCGTCGAAGGTTGAAGAAACCACTTCGGCGGTTACATTTCTGGCCATATCCGTAACTTCTTCTGGCCGCTCGTCAACCAACAGAATGATCAGGTAAACTTCCGGGTGATTGGCAGATATTGCATTGGCTATCTCTTGCAGTAATACAGTTTTACCGGTCTTTGGCTGTGCAACAATAAGCCCTCTTTGTCCTTTTCCGATCGGCGAAAACAGATCAATGATACGTGTTGAAATAGTACCTCTTTTGCCGGTAATATTAAATTTTTGGTTCGGGAACAATGGGGTGAGATGATCAAACGGGATTCTGTCTCGGATGATGTCCGGGCTCCTTCCATTAATCTTTTCGATCTTTATTAACGGGAAATATTTTTCACCGTCTTTCGGAGGCCTAATGGAGCCTTCAACCGTATCGCCCGTTTTAAGGCCGAATAATTTTATCTGCGACTGCGACACATAAATATCGTCGGGCGAGTTTAAATAATTGTAATCAGACGATCTCAGGAACCCGTATCCGTCTGGCATTATTTCAAGGACTCCGGAACTTATTATGATCCCATCGAAATCAAAAACTTTATCGTATTTGCTCTTGTCAAAATATTTTTTCTGATAGGTTTGGTTTGTATCTATATAAAGTTTTTTCAGATCATCTTCGATATTTTTTTTGATTTCATCTTTCTCATCTTTCTGGTCGATTTTAGATTCCACGGGAAAAAACTCCGGTTCCTGGTGAATGGAATCGTCTGAAACAGGTTCTTGAATTTCCGGCTGCTCTTGAATGGTCAGCTCTTCTTTATTCTCTATATTTTCCTGATCAAAAAGATTTACATCATCCATGATCACCTTTTTTACGGGTTCTTCTTCGTTTGATAATTCCATCGTTTGTTTTTCCTCATTAATAATTTCCGGCTTACTGTCTTCCTGAATTTTAAAAATACTTTGTTTTTCTTTAAAAAGCGGCGCAGGATTTATCGTTTCAATAGAAGATTCGTTATTTTCTTCTTCCGCGACTTTCGGAACGCTTACCTGTACCTTTTCTATTCTTCTGTGTCTGGGTCTTTTGGAATGATTTTCATCTGATTTTTTATGCAAATCTTCTTTAACGGGAACCATGGCCTGGCTGTCTATTATTGCATAGACTAAGTCCTGTTTCCGAAGGGTTTCGGCTTTTTTAATGTTGAGTTGTTTGGCTATTTCTTTTAGTTCTGTAACAACCATGTTGTTCAGTTCAAGAATGTCGTACATGGAATATGGAAATTAGAATTGATTAATAAATATAAAAATAGTAAAAAGCGTAATCTTTTAATTATTTGTTTTTTCCATTATTTTCTGGTGAAGAATACCTGGAAATAAAAATCTTGCTTGGAAATAACTCAGAATTTTGTGCAAGTATAGTAATAAAGTTGAACTTAGCAAAAAAAAAATCAATCAATTTTCATGGGTAAGCCCGGCGCAAATATATTCCCTGTTAAGTCTTGCGATATTTGAAATGGAAACGCTTTTCGGACATTCCGCTTCGCAGGCTCCGGTATTGGAGCAGTTGCCAAAGCCTAATTTATCCATCTCCTTAACCATTTTCAATACCCGTTCGCTGGCTTCAATTTTACCCTGAGGTAATAATGCAAGGTGAGATACTTTTGCTGCAACAAAAAGCATGGCCGAAGCATTTTTACAGACAGCAACACAAGCGCCGCAACCGACACATTCATTGGCATTAAAAGATAAATCAGCTTTATGCTTGGGAATAGGTATTGAATTAGCTTCAGGCGCAGAGCCTGTATCGGCAGAAATATAACCGCCGGCAATGATTAATTTATCTAATGCGGTTCTGTCAACTATCAAATCTTTTATCACAGGAAACGCTTTCGAACGCCATGGTTCTATTACAATTGTATCGCCATCATTGAATTTTCTCATATGAAGTTGGCAAGTAGTATTGTCTTCGTCAGGGCCATGCGGTCTCCCATTTATATATAAACCGCACATACCGCAAATTCCTTCCCTGCAATCATTATCAAACGCTACGGGATTTGTTCCCTCCAGTATTAATTTTTCATTATGATAATCCAGCATTTCAAGAAAAGACATTTCCGGAGAAACGCCATCTAATTGGTATGTTTCAAATTTACCCTTTGCTTTGGCATTTTCCTGTCGCCAGATTTTTAAAGTAAGTTTCATAAAAATAAGGTTGGTTTATTTATAACTTCTTTCCTTCAATTCAACAAAATCAAATTTTAATTCTTCTTTATTTAAAACGGGAAGATTATCCTCTCCCTGATATTCCCAAACTGATACATATTTATATTCAGCGTCATTACGTTTAGCTTCACCTTCGGGTGTCTGATATTCATCGCGAAAATGCGCTCCGCATGATTCCTGCCTGTTTAAAGCATCTGAGCATAATAATTTGGCAACCTCTAAGAAATCAGCTATTCTTCCTGCTTTTACAAGTTCGGGATTTAATTCATTTAATTCACCTGAAACTTTCACGTCTTTCCAAAATTCTTTTATAAGGTCGTCAATTAAACCTAATGCTTTCTTAAGACCATCAGCGTTTCTTTTAATACCGCAGTAATCCCACATAATTTTACCGAGACGCTTATGGAATGATGTTGCTGTTTGTTTGCCGTTTATTGAAATAAGATGTTCTAATTTTTGTTTCACGGTTTTTTCAGCCGCATCAAATTCAGGAATATCAGTTGGGATTCTTGGGGTTTTAATATCTGCAGCAAGATAATCGCCAATTGTAACAGGCAGTACAAAATATCCGTCAGCAGCGCCCTGTAATAATGAACTTGCGCCTAATCTGTTTGCTCCATGGATTGAAAAATTACATTCGCCTATCGCGAATAAGCCCGGAATAGTTGTCATTAAATTATAATCAACCCATAACCCGCCCATTGTGTAATGCCCTGCAGGGTATATCATCATCGGTCTTTCATAAGAATTGATTCCTGCCATCTGTTCATATAAATCAAAGAGGTTACCATATTTTCCAACAATAACTTTTTTACCCTGCGCCTGAATTGCATCTCTGAAATCAAGATATACGGCTAACCCGGTATCGCCAACGCCATAGCCGTCGTCGCATATTTCTTTTGCAGCTCTTGAACCTATATCGCGCGGAACAAGGTTGCCATAAGCGGGATATTTTCTTTCAAGATAATAATCGCGTTCTTCCTCAGGTATATCATTTGGATGTCGTTTATCTCCTTTCTGCTTTGGCACCCAAACTCTTCCATCATTCCGAAGCGATTCTGACATCAGTGTTAATTTTGACTGATACAGATTTAATTGCGGAATACATGAAGGATGGATTTGAATAAAACACGGATTAGCCCATCCGGCTCCTTTTTTGAAAGCAATATATTGAGCCGAGGCATTACAATTAATAGCTAAAGTTGAAAGATAATATATTGTTCCATAACCGCCGGTTGCCAGAACCACTGCGTGTGCAGAATGTCTTTCAATTTCTCCTGTAATTAAATTCCTTATAATTATTCCACGGGCTTTGCCATCAACTAAAACCAATTCAAGCATTTCACGTCGCGGATACATTGTTATTTTCCCTTGATGAATCTGACGACATAAGGCGGTATAGCCGCCTAAAAGACACTGCTGCCCTGTTTGGCCCGATGCATAAAATGTTCTTGAAACCTGCACACCGCCGAAAGAGCGGGTAGTCAATAATCCGCCATATTCTCTTGCAAAAGGAACTCCGGCAGCAGTCATCTGGTCTATTACCTGGTTGCTTACTTCTGCACAGCGGTAAACATCTGCTTCACGCGAACGAAAGTCTCCACCCTTTATCATATCATAAAACAGCCGGTAATCGCTGTCTCCATCATTTTTATAATTTTTTGCTGCATTAATGCCACCCTGGGCGGCAACAGAGTGTGCTCTTCGAGGGGTATCCTGAAAGCAAAAACATTTAACATTATAACCCAACTCAGCTAAAGAAGCCGCAGCAGGCGCTCCTGCAATACCGGTTCCAACAACAATAATATCAAGTTTTGTCTTATTCGCAGGATTTACCAGCCTGCAATTTGATTTATATCTTGACCATTTTTCAGCAAGCGGCCCATCAGGAATTTTTGAATTAAGTGTTACCATAATTTATGAATTTGGGATTTGGGATTTAGGATTTGGGATTTGGGATTTAGGATTTATATTGTGTTTTTTTGTCTTACGCAGGATTGGGAAATGTGAAATAAACCACCAGCGGGATCAGGCTGTAGCCGATAATTATAATCAGCGCATAAATCACACCGGCAGTTTTAATAATCGGTGTATAGATTTTATGATCCAGTCCCAGCGTCTGAAATGCCGACTGGAAGGAATGGAACAGGTGAAATCCGAGAATAAAGATACACACGATATAAATTATTACATATGGAAGCATTTTAAATTTTAAGATAACCGCAGTCGCCATGTCTTCTAATCCTCCAATTTCAGGGGGCATCTGGTCTTTAAAAAATTTTGCTTTTAAGAAAAAATCCATAAAGTGTAACACAAGGAAAATAAAAATCACAATGGCCGTGTGGATCATATATTTCGAGAAAAACGATGTCTGCGAGTGGTTGGTCTTTACATATCCCACAGGCCTCGACATCCAGTTCTGGATCTGCAGCCATATTCCATAAATTATGTGAAGAAACAGGCCAAGAAAAAGAACGATCTCAACGACCTTAATCAGTTTGTTCTTAGCCATAAAATTGGCCGCTACATTAAAGGTGTGGTTGTCGCAAATAATAAGCAGTGAATTTATACTGAGATGCACTAATAAAAACACGGCCAGGAAAAGTCCGCAAAGCGACATCACTAATTTTTTTCCGATGGATGTTGTAAAAAAGTTGCTCATAAAAAATAAAATAAATTAATTGTTATGAAGAATCCAGATATTTTTTAGCCAGATATTTTTTAGTAAAAAGCGAAAGTAGTAATTTTTATATGTATATTGGAATATGTTTCTTAGCATTTATACATAAAAATCCTGTCAATACCTTTAAAAATGGGAAAAACAATTAATTGTAATTTTATAAACCATGCTTTTTAAAATTATTTTACTTTTGCCTGACTTAAATCATTTTTTGTTATGAGATATTCAAAAATAAATCCATCCCTTTTTATTAAGAACCGGAAAAAGTTGCTGAAAAAAATTGACCCCAATTCGTTGATCATCGTTAACTCAAACGACGAAATGCCCCGCAACGGCGACCAGAATTTCCTGTTCCGGCAGAATTCAGATATGTTTTATTTAACCGGCCTCGACCAGGAAAAATGCATACTCTGCCTGTGCCCTGATCATCCCGTTGAAAGTCTGCGCGAAGTTGCATTCACGGCGCTTGCCAGCGAAAGCATGGTAATATGGTATGGCCATAAATATTCCCTGAAAGATGTTACGGATATTTCCGGTATAAAATCAGTAAAATGGCTGAGTGAATTTGAATCCACGCTCAAAGACATGATGTCGAGAGTGGATAATGTATATATTTCCCTGAATGAAAATCCCAAGTATTCTACGGATGTGCCGTATCGCGAATTACGCTTCGTAACAAAACTGAAACAGGATTTCCCTATACACAATTATAAACGGCTTGCCCCTGTACTCACCGAATTGCGCGCCATAAAAGAACCCGAAGAAATCGCTTTACTGCAAACCGCCTGCAATATCACCGAAAAAGCCTTCCGCAGGGTGTTAAAATTTGTGAAACCCGGCATTGCAGAATATGAAGTGGAAGCAGAAATGACACATGAATTTTTAAGGAACGGATCTGCGGGACACTCGTATGCGCCTATTATTGCATCGGGAAAAGACACCTGCATCCTGCATTATGTCAATAACGATAAAATATGTAAAAACGGCGATTTGCTGCTGCTTGATTTTGGCGCGGAATATGCAAATTATGCCGGCGACCTTTCGCGCACCATACCCGTTAACGGAAAATTCACAAAGCGGCAGAAAGAATGTTATAATGCGGTGTTGCGCGTTTTAAAAAAAGCTAAAAACTTACTGGTTCCAGGAAATACCATAGACAAGGTGAATGCCGCGGTTGAAAAACTGCTCGAAAAAGAAATGATAGGCCTGGGCCTTTTTACGCGGGCCGACGTTAATAAGCAGCCTAAAGACAAACCTCTTTTTTTCAAATATTTCATGCACGGCAATTCTCATTTCATAGGGCTCGATGTTCATGATGTCGGCAACAAGCAGGTGGTTTTCAAAAAAGGCATGGTGCTGAGCTGCGAGCCGGGCCTCTATATACAGGAAGAAAATATCGGCATCCGTATCGAAAACGATATTGTGGTTGCCGATAAGCCTATTGACCTGATGAAGAATATCCCGATAGAAGCCGGTGATATTGAAATGCTGATGGCCGGGAAAAAATAAGATTTTTTTCTAACGAATAATTGTGACAGGCCCGGCTTTTTCATATTTCCTTCCGGACATATTTTTATAAGAACAGAACCATGTATATGTACCGCTTTTTACTTCTTTTCCGCTTTTGTCTTTTCCATTCCATCCGTCGCTCTGGTGCGTGGATATATTAAAATTTTTCGTTTCGAATAATATGCTGCCCCAGCGATCATATATGGCTAAGTAAAAATTTTGCGGATCAATACCTATTCCCGATATAAAAAAGTTATCATTTATTCCATTGCTCTCGGGAGAAATAAAGTTTGGAGCATAGAATGTGTATTCTTCGTTGATGACTACTGTAGCGGATATAGAATCCTTACAACCGTATCGTGTCCCGGCTATTAATATTATATGGTACTGTCCGGGATTCTTGTAAGAATGAATGGGTTCAAAAGCGCTGGAGTTTGTACCGTCGCCAAAAAACCAGTTATAAGCATCCGCCCCGGATGAAAGATTATGAAATTCGATAATAGGGCTGAAAATACTTGTTGACACAGGAAAAGGATAAAAATTTGCTTCCGGATTCGGATGCACTGTTATCATATCGGGATTAAAAAAGCTGCTGGCGCATCCATGATACGTAACGGTTAAACCGACATTATACGATCCGTCATTTAAATATATATGAACCGGATTTTTCGAACCGCTGAGTCCCCCGTCTCCGAAAGTCCACTGATACGTACAGCCGTCGCAGGTTGACGATTCTATGAAATGAACGGTCAGGGGTTTGCACCCGCTTAAAATATCTGCATTTACCTGGATGGGTGGAAAAGGATAAATATGTATAACAACAGACGCAACTGCCGGATTTATTGCACATGCTACAGATGAAATCATGGTGCAGGTGATAGTGTCTCCGTCGTGCAGCATGCTGTTTGAATACGCAGGGCTGTTCGTACCGGTTACTCCGTCATTGACCCTCCATTCATATACAGGCGTTGATCCGGGGTTCACTGGTTGGGCTGTAAATAATACTTCTGTACCCGTACAGACGGTATCTGCAGGTGAAACATCAATGGAAAGGCTTGTATTGATACTTGGATTTACAGTTATCTGTAAAGAAGTGGAGGCGGTACAACCAAATGTATTTGTTACCGTCACAACATAATTGCCTGTATTATATGCTATGATAATTTGCGAAGCGGCTCCTGTTGACCAGGAATAGGATGCAAACGAATTAACCATTAAAACGACACTGTCGCCCTGGCAAAATGTAGTAGGGCCTACCGGGGTGATTACCGGAACAGGAAGCGGGTTAACGGTAACCTGTACTGTTGTATCATTTGTGCAACCATTGCTGTTTGTTACAGTTACTGAATAACTGCCTCCTGTGGTTACCATGACGGATTGAGTTGTTTCATTTGTTGACCAGGCATAAGAAGAAAAGCCTGCTCCTGCATCCAATATAGAGGAACCGCCGGAACAAAACGATAATACCCCTGCGATTGAAGCCGATGGATTTGCATTCTCTGTTACAGTAACGGCATCGGATCCGCTACATCCGTTTACATCCGTAATTGTAACCGAATAATTACCCCCGCTTGTTACTGTGATCGTTTGCGAGGTTGCCCCGGTTGACCACTGATAGGAAACAAAGGGCCCGACACTGAGAGATGTGGAACTTCCCGTGCAAAAAGATAAGTTCCCGGTAATATCAGGGGGAGGATCCGGGTGTACAATGACATTAACATTATCCGTACCGCTGCAACCATTGGCATTAGTTATGGTTACCGTATATGTTCCGGTAGTTGTTACAATTATAGTTTGCGAGGTGGCGCCGGTTGACCAGGCATAAGAAGAAAAGCCTGTCCCTGCATCCAATGTAGAAGAATTTCCTACACAAAAACTGAGTACTCCTGTTATATTCGGAGCCGGATTTGTATTTTGAATTACATTGACAGCCGCAGTATCCGAACATCCGTATGAATTTGTCACAAGCACACTATAAGTACCGCCGGCTGAAACACTGGTTGTTTGTGAAATCGATCCGGTAGTCCAGAAATAGGATGAATACCCTGCTCCTGCGTCTAATATTGTCGGACTGCCTGTGCAAAATGTTAAATTTCCGCTGATGGTTACTATCGGATTCGGATTAACTGTTACGCTAACGTTATCTGAGCCTGTGCACCCGTTAATATCGGTTACGGTAATTGAGTAGGAGCCGCTTGTTGAAGCATAAATCGTCTGGCTGGTAGCGCCTGTTGACCATAAATAAGAGGTATAAGTTCCTGTCGAGAGAGCGGTTGAATCGCCAGAACAAATAGACAATGTACCTGATATTGCAGGACTAGGATTAGGATTGGCTGTTACAAAAACATTATCCGTACCGCTGCATCCGCCTGCATCTGTAACAGTAACCGAGTAAGTGCCGCTTAACGTTACATTAATGGTTTGCGAAGCGGCTCCGGTTGACCAGGAATAGGTTGCATATCCTGAACCTGCATCTAATGTTGAAGAAGTCCCGGCACAAAAAACCAGAGGCCCTGTTATGGTTGGACTAAGGCTTGAACTCTGAGTTACAGTAACAGACGCATTGCCCGTACAACCATTTGCAGCAGTAACGGTTACTGAATATGTACCTCCCGCAGAAACGGTAATAGTCTGTGAAGTTGCATTTGTTGACCACAGGTAAGATGTGTAACCGGATCCTGCATCTAAAGTAGTTGATGACCCTGTACAGAATGTTAATGATCCTGATATAACTGGTGCCAGGCCATTATTTACGGTAACAGTAACCTGATCGGTATTGGTACAACCATTAGCATCGGTACCAGTAACAGTATAGGTTGTAGTTGTAGTTGAAGACTGCGATACGGTATGCGTGCTGCCTGCGCCAAGCCCATTGTCCCATGAATATGTTGAAGCGCCCGAGGCTGTAAGCGTTGTGCTGTTGCCGCTGCAAATACTCACATCATTTCCCGCGTTCACGGTTGGTAATGGATTCACGGTAACTGTACCCGATGCTGTTGTAGTAGCGCTTCCGGCATCTGTAACCGTAACGGTATATGTGGTTGTGGAACTGGGACACACGTTATGCGGGCCCGGACCAGATAGTCCTCCCGTGCTCCATGTATATGTAAGTGGCGCTGTTCCACCGGAAACGGTAGCGGTAATATTTGTACAGCCGCCGGAACATATCGTGGCAGAATTAACGGTAACATTGAAAGTACAGGGGTTCACAGTTACTGTTGCGGCATCTGAAACACTGGTGCAACCGGCAGTATCAGACACAGTCAGGGTATAAGTAGTAGTTGCAGCAGGGCAAACGATAGGTGTAAGCGTATTTGAACCTGTCATATTGGTAGTGGGAGACCATGAAAAATTTCCGGTGTAGCTAATTTCAGGATCGTTAAATGAGATGGACCATCCTGTGAATGTACCCATACCAAAGCCAAGGCCTCCGGGGGCATTAAATTCCATTGACCACACACCATTGGCAACGCATCCGGCAAGGTTATCAAAGGGTTGATTGGGGTTCCAGTTGCCCGGTGTCGGGAAGCCCGGATTAGAGATATTCTGACCTCCGGAAGGGATAAAACAAACATTCTGGTACATAGTTCCTGTAGCTTCATATTGAGGAATAAGTAATATCTGGCAGCCGGTTGGGGAATTAAGATAAACATTAAAACTGCTAATATCTAAATTACATGTAGCTCCAAAACTTATAGGTGTTCCATTACAATTACATCCCGTAATATTTGTGCATATCTGAGTTCCGCTGAAAGTAAACGCATTTATACAAACCTGGGTGATTGAGCCTGGTAAAACCTGCGTCATATTAAGATCCGTAATATTAATATTCACTGAAGCGTTGCCGCTGGTTACAATAGAGACTTCGTTGTTTTCATACGTCGGGGTTTTTGCCGGGCTGACAATAACGCTTGCATCACCCTGAAACTGTACGCACGAACCGCTGCATAAGGTAGTATCCTGTGCCACATCAACATCAATGGTAGGAAGAACAACGTTAACAGTTACAACATCAGTACAGGAAAGAGTTCCGTTTGACATAATAACGGTATATTGAGTAGTGGTAGTCGGACAAACCGGGGTAGGATCCGTGCCGCCTGTGGCGCCAAGGTTACATCCGTCATGCTGCCATATAATTTGGTAGGTCGGGTCGTTAAAATAAATTTCCACGTTATCAATTCCCCAATGGTCGTAATCTGCGCCGGAATCATTATCCTGGAACCAGCGAAATGAAGTAGTTGCAGTAATTGCTGCGGGAGGCAGATCGAAACACCAATTGTGCCAGGTGGTCAGTTCCGGATCATATCCTCCGTTGGGGTCAAAAAAATGAATAGTTGTCCAGGTAGCCCCTCCGTCGGTGGAATATTGGATGTAAACGCCTTCGTCCGGCTCATCCGGTCCTTCACAGGGCGCTGCGCTTGCGTCGCCAACCTGCTCGGCGAACATCAAATCAAAACAAATTGAAACGCCCGCAGTGGCACCGGTAAGGTTATAAGACTGGGTGGATATAGAACGCGGAACAGGCGAGGAGTTCCCCATCCATAAATGGGTTGTACCATCAACACCGCCCGGACTGCAGGGATTGTTCCACATAGCTTGTTGTGTTGACGACCATCCCGGACCATAGGTTCCGGTGTTGAAATTTTCGCTGAAGATGGTTTGCCCCTGTCCCTGTCCGAATGCAGACAGATAAGTGCAACTTCCGCATATAATAGTTGTTGCGGCGGTTGATCCTGTAACCTCGCATTGCCCTTTCACACGATTGATAGTAAAACAAAGTAATAATATCAGTAAAAAAAGTATAAACTGTTTCATAAAGTATCTGCTATTTTATGGTTATGTCATTAATTTCAATTGTGAAATTCTTCAAAACAGAAGCGCCTGTGTCAAGCATTTTGGAAAATAATACCAGGGTTCGGTTTTTTTGGAGGCAATCTCCTTCAAGCGACTGTCCGGGTAATAGAGTAACCGTTAGTTTAGGCTTGTCGCCCTGAGTTTGAAATTCCTTATCATTTTTTGTGTATGTAGTCGTTATTGTCAGGGTTATTTCCAACGTAGTATTCGTGAAGTTTGTGTACCGCAGCAACACATTTTGCCTGTTTATTCCGTTTGTTTTATCATAACAGTCTGAATACATGTATTCGATCTTCAGCTTATCATTCGACGAATATGGAATCCAGTTCTGGTTAAAGGCAATTATTGGCATAACAAAAAATCCAAGAAAAAGGAAAAGATGTTTCATATGTTAATATAATTAATTTATCTTGATTAGATAACAGGTAAATATATAATGCAATTTCGTATTCTTTTTCTTAGACGATTTTTTTTCGAAAAGTTGTCCTGTATCAATATTTTTTTCAGGTATATATAATATCGCTATACATAAAACGGGATAAATTTGTACTGTTGGTAATCGGTAAACGGTATTCAGAATTACCGATCACCGAATACTGAATACTGATTACCAAATGTAAAAGGTATAAATTTATCCCACGCATAGTATAGTTAGTCTGTTAAAACCGTATGCCCATCACCAACTGGTCGTCGATCTGTTCATTCTTACCTCTCCAGTCTATGGATTCTTTTTCAACTAAAATTCGTTGTTCATCCATTAGTTTTTGATGAATTAAGTGCAGGAATTTCTTGAAATTTTTTGTCATATATTTTTTTCCGTCCTCGCCGCCGAACTGATCTGAAAAACCATCGGAAGACATATAAATGCAGTCGCCATCCTGAATTTTGATTAACTGGCTTGCAAAAGGCTGATTGGCTTTATCGTGAATACCGATTGGCATTTTATTCCCTTTGTATTCTATCAGTTCATTGTCCCTAATAAGGTATAACGGATTATTGGCACCTGAAAATTCAAGCTCTCTTTTATCAATGAAAATGGCAACAAGAGAAATATCCATACCGTCTTTCTGTTCGCCGAATTTACCAGTTTGATGCAGGGAAGTGATTATGTATTTTCGGAGCAGATCAAGAACTTCGCCTGAATGTTGGATTTCCGGGTTTAAACAAATTTCATTCAGAAATGTAACACCCAGCATGCTCATAAAGGCGCCGGGTACTCCATGTCCGGTGCAGTCTGCCGCCGCCGCTACAAGAACATTGGAGCTTTCGATATGACGCATAAAATAAAAATCTCCGCTCACAACATCTTTCGGCTTAAACATGATAAACATGTCCTTAATAAGAGGGATGTTTTCTTCAAGTTGCGGTAAAATAGCTTTCTGAATCCGTTCTGCATAATGGATGCTGTCTGTTATTTCTCTATGAATTTTTGTTATCTGATCCCGCTGCACTTCTATTTCGTCTCTCTGCGTACGGATTTCTTCATTCTGTTGATTCAGTTCTTCATTCTTATCTTCAATCTCATGCTTTTGTTCAGCGAGTAATTTATTTGCCTTTTTTATTTGTTTATACTGGCGGAAAATCATGATAAGGAAAAAAGCGATAATGATAAATCCTGCAATAAATGAAAAAATAAGTATCCGCTGCTTCTTGTTTTCAGCTACCTGAAACTCTTTTTCTTTCGATAATTTGCCAATGAGAAGCTCCTTTTTTTCGGATTCATATTTTGCGCTCATATCAGAAACCAGCCGGTTTGTTTCCATATTCACCAGGGTGTCTTTTATTGTGGTGTACAGGATATGATATCTCAAAGAAGTTTTGTAATCGCCCAGCCCTTCATAAGAAGCTGAAAGATTACTGCAGGCCTGTTGCCGTTCGTGCAAAGCGCCAATGCCTTCAGCAATACTATCAGAACGGAGGGCGTATTTTATTGCCTCGGAATAATGCTTCTTTTTCTCAACAACATTTGTTACAGAATCGCCAAGCGTATTGTAAATCTTTGCAATATTTCCCAGGGTTACGGCAGTTTTCAGCTTATCGCCTGTCTCTTCACAAATCACTAATGCTTTGTTAAAAAATTCAATAGCCTTATTCAGATTTTTTCCGGAATAATATGCCATACCTATATTGGAATAACAAATGGCAAACTCTTTTCTGTTGCCCGATTTTTCGCTTATTTCGAGCGCTTTCTGAAAATAATCCACTGCTTTCTTATATGCCTTCTGATCATTACTGATAAGCCCTAGATTGTTGTAACAAAGAACCACGCCCATTGTATTTCCGGATTCATGGTATTTTGAAAGTGCTTTGTCGTAACAATCGCCGGCTTGAGCAAAATTGCGCTGCCTGTAATAAATATTCCCTATATTGTTATAACTGTCAGCAACTCCATTGCTATTTCCGGCTTCCTCAAATTTTTTCATGGCCTCCTGGTAACTGTTAATAGCCTGTGGATAATTTCCCTGCTGGAAGGCAATGTTCCCAAGATTTGAATAACAATGCGCCTGCTTTGCCGGTTCTTTAAGTTCTCTGTAAAGTTCCAGGGCTTGTTGAATCAAGGCATTTGCATCGGCATATCGGCCCTGGTTGTAATACGAAAGCCCGATATTGAAACGGCATGCAGCCATCCCGTCTTTATCAGGTATTGAAGAATATATTTCCAATGCATTCAGATATTTTTCCCTTGCCTTGTCAAAATCATGCTGAAGGTCGAAAATAATTCCCTGATTTTTCACAGCCAGCGCCTGGAATTTTTTGCTTCCAGCCTTTTCGGCCAAACCGGATGCTTTTCTGTAATATGACAGGGCAGAATCAGGATTTTGTCCCCTGTAATTATTCCCGATATCAATCAATGCTTTTATGCGTGAAGTATCAGAAGATGCATTTTTATAAACAGAAAGCAGGCTGTCTGCAACATTGCCTGCATTTGTTCCAAAATTTCCGAACAATACGATTGTGAGAAAAAATATTGTAAACTTTAAGCTTTTTTTCATAGCTCCAGATAAATTATAAAAGCAGTAATAATAATTCACGCAAGATATAAAAAATAGGTACAAATACCAATTATTGAATTCCCATTAACAAAAAATTTTTATAAGTTTGCATGAGATTAAAACAAAAACTAAATCCATATAATTATGAAAATTTTTACTATTAAACAGACATTATTAAGAAATTTCGCTGCAATCATTGTATTACAGTTATTCCTTGTGAATTCTTCTTTTGGGGTGACAATTACAGCAAAACCCACCGGGGGGAACTGGAGTGATGGAAACACCTGGGTTGGCGGTATCTCACCTGGTTCGAGTTTTTCGAATAGAGATGTAGTGATCAATGCCGGAACCAATGTTACGCTTGATATAGATATTACGGTAAACATCAACTCCTCCATTACGGTAAACGGAAATCTCACAGGACTTGCAAACCAAATTACCGTTAATTTCGGGAGTGTTGGCGGGTCAGGGACTTTTCAAATCCGGTTCATTGATTGCGGCGCTTCAACTAACATCAACCTGCTGGCTGGATCAAATTTTACCAGCGATTCAATAAAAGTAAATGGAATCCTTACCGGGGCCGGCACAATAAATACGGGCTTTATAAGCTGCCTGGGAACAATAGGCCTAACTGCCGGTACATTAACTGCTGGATACATTGATTGTAACGCTCTGGGGGATTTAACTCTTTCATCCGGTACAACCCTTACTGCTGATTCAGTTCTGAATATAAGACATCTCATCGGAAGCGGCACTTTTAATCTCGGTTTACTCGACTGCGGCACTGCTGCAGACATCACACTTAGCCCAGGCGCCCAGCTTATATGCGACAATATTATTAACAGGTTTAACATCATCAATATTTCTGACGGAAGCATCCAGATAAAGAACCAGCTTGACCTTGTTGCAGGCGGGATTAATCTTACAAATAATGCTTTTTTGACACTTACCGATACCTGCTGGATTTTTATGCGTGGAGGCAGAATCCGCAACCTCTCTGTCAACGACATTACAACAAATCTGAATGTCCGTCTTTCTGATAATGCCGATACACTTTCCAATGACCTCAAATTAGGAACTGGTCCTGGTAATTTCGGCAGTGTGGAATTTAATTTTTCGGACCCGAATCACACAATTATTCTTGGTGAAGACATTATTGTGAGCGACAGATTCGACCTCAGCAGCGGCATTCTCGACATGGCAAATAATGATGTAACAATTAATGGCGACTTCATCACCGGACTGGGAAAGCTGAAAGGGAGCATTAACTCAGGTCTTGCATTCGGCGACTCTGGTATTCTTGACACCTTGAATTTTGTGCCAGGCAGTGAACTTATCGGAAATCTTTTTGTTACCCGCGATTCATCGCTGATTATGGGCACCGACCTTTCTGTTACAAATTTACTGAACTTTTCAGGTGACAGACTTATTTTAAATCATCACAACCTCAGTGTTAACGGAGGGTTTTTGCTCGACTCAGCTTTCATTTTCGCCGACAATACATCTAATATTATATTAAGCGGCGCAGGAATTTTCGACACGCTTAAATTTGACCCCGCAGGCGGAAATGTTCTTAATGATTTTACCTTAAATATGGGCGATTCAACTCATGTTCCACTTGGCGGAAAGCTGATTATTGAAGGTGATTTAAACTTATACAACGGCTCTTTCGATTTCCCCGACGGCTCATTATTTGTGAATGGTAATTTTGTTTGCCCCACAGGTACATTGAGCGGAGGCGAACATGCTTGCCTGCATTTTCTGGGAACAGGCAATGTTGACAGCCTTCGTTTTGAAAAAGGCCACGGAAGGCTCGATACTTTAATTTTCTCAAGAAGCATTCCTCTTAACCTTGCTTCCGATTTACGGGTTGACAGCAACTTTGTTTTCGGCGGCTCAGAATTATGGCTCAACGGAAATGAGCTTATCGTAAATGGCAATTTTAATCTTGGCGATGCACTTATTGCTGGAAACGATTCGAGTAGCCTTGCCTTCTCAGGTCATGGTATAATTGACACCCTTGAATTTGTTCCGGGTCAGAATATTCTCAATCGCTTTACCGTAAATATGGATACTTTGAAGCAAGTAATTCTTGGTTCAGACATACAAGTGAAAGGCACAGTATTCACTACTTCAGGTGAAATTGTTCTTGAAGGCACCACACTCACTATTTCCGGTTCTATTACAAAAAACAGGGGCCTTTTTGTGGGAAGCACTTCTGCTTCTATAGTGATCGAAGGCATTGATACCTGCGGCATTCTTGCATTCAAGCCCGGGTACGATGTTCTCGACTCACTTGTAATTGACAGGCAGGGTCCGGATATCAACGGAATACCCTCCGGCATTATCGGGCTGGAAGGCGACCTGACCTTAAATTTCTTAGACATCCAAAGCGGCATGTTCAACCTGGCTGCTGAAGACACTTCCGCAGGCAAAGCCAGCAATACAAAAAATGTTACGGTTAACAGCACAACCAATATGAACGGCATGGTGGGCGTGGCTTCTTCCGGTCCCATGAAAAATCTTTCGAGGATAAACCTCAACCTGAAAGGAAACATTATTACTTCTGCCCAGGGAAAATTTGCCGGCGCAAATAACTTTGCACTGAATATATCGCAAACCGGGACGATGGATACCATTTCTTTTGCACAGGGAAGAGAACAGCTTTCCGAATTTATTTACGCCAGGCACCAGGATGTTATACTCGGAACACGGCTTATTGTTAAAGATTCCATGCATGTTTCACACAGCAACATTACTATAAAAGTTCTCGAAATACATAAGGATTTAACTCTTGATTCCGCCTTTATAGAAGGAAACCCGTTAGCCCTTCTTTCATTCATCGGAAACGGATATATTGATACCATCAAATTCACACCCACCGGTAATGTATTAGGCAAACTTCTGATCAACCGCGATACCTTGCTGTCCGTAATCCTGGATAATAACATTACAGTTTTCGACACACTCTCGCTGTTAAGCGGCAATCTTGACCTGCAGCACAATTTAAGAATTGACGGATTCATTGAATCTGTTACAGGTATGATCAAAGGAAGCCCTGCTGCAAATATTATTGTGAACGGAACAGGCAGCGCCGGTATCCTGGCATTCAAGCCCGGTTTTGAAAATCTCGATTCGCTTATCATAAACAGGATGGGTACAGAAGTTAACGGACTTCCTTCGGGCGTACTGAACCTGAGCAGCGACCTTACTTTAAACTCGCTGAAATTAAATACGGGTATGCTGAATATCATAGCTAACGGTCCTGTCGGAAAAGCAACCAATACCAAGAATGTGACTGTGAACAATACCACTAATATGAATGGTATGGTGGGCGTTGCATCCTCTGGGCCTATGAAAAGCTTAGGCATGAAAATCAACCTGAACCTGAACGGCGACCTTATTACAGGCACGGCAGGAAAATTTGTGGGAACTGATATTTTCAATATTCACATTGCCGGGCATGGTGTTACTGATACATTAAATTTTGCTGCCGGTCATGACACCTTGGGGGCGCTAACCTTTGCCCGTGATACCATCTCCAAACTAATACTTGGCTCCAGCCTCACAGTTTCCGATTCCCTGCATTTCGAGAGCGGCGACATGGTGATGAATGATTTTGTAACTCTCACCATAACCGGCGACCTGATTCTCGACAATGCACAGCTTTCTCCCAGCCAGTTTGCAAACCTTGTGCTGCTTGGTTCAGGAAATATTGATACTCTCATGTTCGACCCGTCGGCGTGCACAATCAGCAATTTCACTGTTGGAGTTGACAGCGGTCATACAGTAGTTTTAGGCTGCAACCTCACTGTCAACGGAAACCTGTATATGCTAAACGGCGAATTAGTTTTATCTTTAGACACCATCACTCTTAACGGAACCATGACAAATGAGGACGGTACAATAACAGGTAATGCAACAGCTACAATGATTATCGGCGGAACTGACACTTTAGGTATCCTTTCATTTACTCCAACTGGTGAAGTGCTGAATGAATTGGTTATAAACAGGGCAGGAGCAAAGCTTAATGGAATTCCTTCGGGATTGGTAGGTATAGGCAGCAATCTTACGGTGAACAATATTAAAATATTGAATGGTATGTTGGATGTTGCGCCAACTGGTCCACCATACAAATCAGGGCCGCCTAGCAATCTTACATTAAATGTTAACAATACATTAAACCTTGTAAATGGTGCTATAGGAAATTTATCAGATACTTCTTCAATACCAATTAATATTAATGTAAACAATAATTTTGAAACCACGCCAAACGGACAATTTGCAGGCAGTGATGCTCTCACGCTTGCATTCTCAGGCAACGGTTCTATGGACACTTTAAGCTTTATTCCGAATTATGAAAACCTGTCGGGTTTGATTTACAGCAATTCCAGCGACCTTGTGCTGAACGGCAATCTCACCCTGGTTGATACATTCTATTTCACTTCCGGTAATATCAATATTGCCAATTCAACACTCACTATCAACGGAGACCTTGTGATTGATTATGCCGCCTTTATCGGCAGCCCACAGGCCAACATGATCATTGCCAGCCAGGGAAATATTGATACCTTGATTTTCCTTGCCAGTACAGCAGAAGTGAATGATCTTTCAGTCAGCGTTGAACCGCCCAACACGGTTGTTATCGGGTGCGACCTTACGGTGAATGGTAACCTGTATGCAGTGAACGGCGAGATTGTCCTTGACAAGGATACATTAGTTGTGAGCGGCGATTTCCAGGCAGACAACGGAAGCATAAGCGGCAGCGCTGAAGCCACATTGGTAATTGGCGGAGTGAATGCTCTCACCTCGAATCTTACTTTTACACCCAATGCCCAGGAACTAAAATCCCTTGTGATTGACCGGGCCAACAGTATGATTGAAATGGGAAGCGACCTGAGGGTGAACACAGAACTGGCCCTGAATAACGGTAAAATTGACCTTGGCGACTACAAGCTTATTCTCGACAGCCTTGCCGAGATTACAGGATTTGACAAAGATAATTATATTGTAACCTCTGACACGGGACGCCTCTACCGTTTTGTAAATGACACTTCCGGCATAGTAAACTTTCCGGTTGGTACTCTTTCGAACTATACTCCGTTGTTTGTAAGACAGAACAGCGTTACAGAATACGGCCAGTTCTCGGTAAGGGTCAACCCGGGAGTTTTTGCGCAGGGTGACACCGGGGCAAACCTTGCCATTAACAACAATATCGTGAACAATACATGGGACGTATCCACAGATATGACAGATTATAATTTCAGTATGGGCGTTGGATGGACACAGGATATGGAACAGAACGATTTCAACCATGACAGTTGTTATGTAACGCATTATAACGGCGTTTCATGGGATACCATTCCTTCGGATTCTGCATTTCAGGATACCACGGGTATGTGGTTTATAGGCCGCGACAGTGTAACTAATTGCAGCCCCTTTGCCGTGGTGAGCGGCTCTCCGACAGAATGCAGCATTACTTCAACCGTTACAGGTACTAATATCACATGTTACAATGCAGACGATGGAGAAGCCACAGTTACACCTTCCGGTGGAACGGAACCCTATTCCTATTTCTGGTCAAACTCAGGAACCGCTGCGGTTATTTCAAACCTGCCGGCCGGAACATATTATGTAACCATCACTGATGGAAATAACTGTACAAAAATTGATTTTGTTCTTATTGAAGAACCAGGCGCCATTGTAACTACCGCTTCCGGATTTACATTGTTGTGCTATGGTGACACGCTTGGAATAATTAGTGCTACTGCTTCCGGCGGAACGGGAACTTTGTCCTATTCATGGAGCAGCGGAGATAATACATCCAGTGTTTCCAATGTTGGCGCAGGATGGTATTTTATCACAGTTACCGACGGAAATGCCTGTACGGTTACCGACTCTGCCGAAGTTACCCAGCCCGGCGCCATTTCGGTTACGGCAAGCGCAACAGACATCAGTTGTTACGGCCTTGATGACGGAATAGCAAGTGTTAGCGCAACCGGAGGAACCGGCAACTTATCCTATTCATGGTCAAACGGGGGCTTAGCGCCAAATATTTTCAGTCTTGCTCCCGGCATGTATTACCTCACTATTACGGATGATAACGCTTGTTTAAAACTTGATTCTGTTTTGATAAGTGAACCGGAATTGCTTGTTGTTACCGACACGGTTACCAATGCTTCCAGTTCAACATCTGCCGACGGCGCCATCAACCTGACCGTAACCGGAGGAACATTACCCTATGATTTCATCTGGAGCAACAGCAGCACCACGGAAGACATTACGGGATTAATCGTTGGCGACTACTGGTATGTGGTGAGCGATGCGAATGGATGCCACACTACCGATACTATTTATGTTGACTTTAACAACATCATCGGTGATATTACCACAGTATCTGTTATAAAAATTTACCCGAATCCGACCCGGGGAGTACTATTTATTGAGAATGTAGAAAACACTTCGATTGAAATCTCTGATATTCTCGGAAGAGTTATTTATCGCCTGGATAAGGCTTTGTATTTCAACTGCATTGACTTAGGCAAATTCAGCAAGAGTAATTATTTCATTAAGATTACTAAAGTTGATAAATTCATTATTAAAAAAATAACACTCGAATAAAAAAACGAAAAGGGTGGCTGAATATTTTGCCACCCTTTTTTTATTATCCGGCGTAAAAAATGTAACCATTCTTACCGCGTTAATGTTATGCTCACTTTGCCAACCTGTCCGCCAACCGGGGGGTTTACCTTCTTTGTTTGGTAAGAATGGCTAATTCTGTTTCTTGATTTCTTCAAGAAGCTCCCATGCTTTTTTCAAATCATCTTTAAGGATTGCATCTTCCATGCTGCTAACAAGTTTTGTAATCTGTTCCTTGTTAGAGGAGGTAGTTTTGATGATTTCATTATGCAGAACCTTAAAATTCGGATTTGAAATATTGGTTACTTTTAATGTGTTTTGTTCAGATTGTTGCACCTGCTGTTGTTGATATCCATTGATATACCCGCTGGCAACCGGATCGTCTTTTTTGGTATTTGTATTTGAAAAAACATCCTTTTGTCCATTAGGATATTTAATCATAAAAACATCGGTTTTATTTAAAACGTATGTTGGTCCATCCTGAAAGTTAAACATTTTATATTTTACTTCGACCGGCGTTATTTCCAACACTTTTGCTTCTATCTCATCGCCATTTGTTTTAAAAATAAGATCCTGTGCAATGGTAATTTTGCATACAAATAAAAAAAAAGATATTATAATCCAATACATCATAAACTTTACAAAAATATCTATTTTTTATTAAATATAACCATATATTAAAGTAATTTCGCATTCTCGTCAGAATATTAAAATTGAGAAATATTTACAATATATTAATAATTGGAATTTTACTTTTCCCGCTTCAGTCTATCTATGCACAGTTTGACTTAAAGGGATATGCAATTGACAAATTGGGGATTAATAAAAATGTAGTTTCCGGAGCAGAAATAGGAATTGGTTTATACCAAATGCACTCCAGCACGGTAAATTATAAAAACAATTTATCTCAAATCACCCAAATTAATTTTACTACAAAAGATCCAGAAGAGCTCATACGTTTTTATCAGGCTAAAATGGATGACATAAACCGCGAAGCAGACCGGCAAAGAGAACAAAAAAAGAAAGAAATAGACGCAAGCGTTGACAAGATTTGGAAAGAAGTAGAATCCGTTCTGAATAAAGCAAAAGTTTCCACAGGAAACGCTATGGCAGATATGCTTATTTCTGCCGGGGGAAAAGCCATTACGAAAGCCACCCTGGAAGCAAATGCCAAAAAGAAAATTGAAGAAGAAAAGAAAAAAGCAGAAGAAGAACTTAACAGGTATCTTCAGACCACAATGGGTAAAATCAAAGACGATATTTTAAGCGATAATGAAAAATCAAGAGATGAATACCTGAGAGCAAGCGCAGATTGTTTCTACGAAAGCGATGAGATACGGTTTTTAGAAAATTTAAAATATCTTGATTGTGTAAAAGAGCAAATCAATGCCAATTATACATGGCAAAATGCAAACTGGATCAGGACATCATGCATTACTCCGTCTGCAACTGCCGGATATACATCTTATAAAAAAGAAAATGCCAGTTATATTGATGCCGCAAAACGGAAATATAAAATCTACAAAGAAATTTACCCGGATCAGGTATTTTTGGAATCTGCCAAAAAATATACTGAAGCCGCCCTTGCCGAAGACAAGAAAAATGCAGAGGCTTATGCTTTTCTGGCATACATGACAGAGGATATTCTCGATAAATATTTTTACCTGTATATAGCATCCTATCTTGCACCGGGCAACCAAAGCCTGGCGGCTGAAAAGAAAATCGTTAAATTCTATTTTACCGATAGTTTTTTTAATGCAATCAAACAAAATGATATTGATTTTATAAGAAGAGCCGTAAACTACAAATTTCATTTAGACATTGTTGATAAAAATAACTGCTCGCCCATTGCAGCCGCTATAAATATTGACCAAGGCGATGTGCTTGAGGTTTTATTAAAAGATGTTGCGGCAGATAATCTGAAAGACTGTTATTTTTATGCCATTCAGAAAAATGCTGTAAATTCTCTGACAAAATTAACGGCAAAAGAACCCTCGCTAAAAACGATTAAAAAATCTACTCAGGGAGTTCCTCTTTTATTTTTAGCGGCTGTCAATAACAGCAATGACGCAGCGCGATTCCTTTTAAACGAAAATGCTGATTTCCTTTACAATTTATATTATTCCCAGGCAAATGAAAAGCCAAATGAACTTAAAATCATTGCAGGTTATACTATTGAAAAGGCCATTGAAAGCGATAATGAAGAAATGGCTATTACCGTTATAAAATTCATACCGGATATTTATAACCACAAATCAACCCTTCGTATTATAGGATTATAACAAGTCAAAGCCTTTAAAGTTATTAACAATTTATGCTGCAAATTTATATAAATCTGCATAAGGTGTTCCTCTTTTGACTACTGCAAAAATCCTTGACAGAAGCTTGTTTCTAATGAT
>JACREX010000044.1 GCA_016212695.1 Bacteroidia bacterium | reverse complement strand
ATGTATTTTTAAAGCAAATATAATATTTCCATGCACTTATGGATTAAATTGTTAATAAAAACATGTGTTATGTTAATAACTTTCAGGTCGTTATCATTTTAATGAGCAAACCCTAAGTAGTATGAATTCGTATTTGGGAATAATGAAACACTACAAAACCTACAAATTGAGAAAGAAAATGCTCAAAAGTATTTCAGGATACTTTTGGAATGATTTCAGAATAGGAAAAGGATACGCCAAATTGATAAAACGAAAAACTTGTAGTGAGCCATGCCGTACTATAAGAATATGCTTTTAAAAAAAATTATGAACGAATTAATATAAATCATTTTGTGTTTTTATAATTTTATATATTTTTAGAAATTAATAAACTAAGTATTATAATCTATTAACTAAAATAAAAAATACTATGAATTTTGAATTTACCGAAGAACAAAAAATGATTCAGCAGGCGGCAAAAGATTTTGCTGAACGCGAATTACTTCCTGAAATTATTGAAAGAGATGCAAAGGGTATTTTCCCTGAAGCCCAGATGAAAAAGCTTACCCAACTTGGATTCCTTGGAATGATGAACGACCCGAAATACGGCGGCGGCGGGATGGATACTATTTCTTATGTCCTCGCAATGGAGGAAATATCCAAACACGATTCTGCTGTGGCTGTGGTCATGTCGGTTCACAATTCGCTCGTTACCTGGGGAGTGGAGGAGTATTGCACTGAACCGCAAAAAGAAAAGTATCTGAAACCTATGGCTTGCGGCCAAAAGATAGGAGCATTCCTTCTTTCTGAACCCGAAGCCGGTTCTGATGCCACTTCTCAGAGAACCACGGCCGAAGATAAAGGTGATTATTATTTGTTAAACGGAACAAAGAACTGGATTACCAATGCGAATTGCGCTTCAACATATCTGGTAATTGCTCAAACCCATCCTGAAAAAAAACATAAAGGTATTAATGCATTGATCGTTGAAAAAAATTGGCCGGGTATTACACTGGGGCCACACGAAGATAAAATGGGGATGAGGAGTTCAGACACACATTCCGTTATGTTCACCGATGTAAAAGTTCCAAAAGAAAACCGCATCGGCGACGATGGTTTTGGTTTTACTTTTGCCATGAAAACTCTCGACGGCGGCAGGATCGGTATTGCATCACAAGCGCTGGGTATTGCCTCCGGAGCATTTGAAAGAGCGTTGAAATATTCTAAAGAAAGAAAAGCTTTCGGAACAGAAATTTTTAATCATCAGGCCATCGCTTTTAAACTTGCCGACATGGCGGTGAAAATTGAAAATGCACGAAACCTTTGCCTGAAAGCAGCCTGGCTGAAAGACCAGCACCTGCCTTATGGTGTTATAAGCGCTATGGCGAAACAATACTGTGCCGACATTGCCATGGAAGTTACAACTGAAGCTGTTCAGATTCACGGCGGATACGGTTATGTTAAGGAATACCATGTTGAACGCCTGATGAGAGAAGCAAAACTTACCCAGATTTATGAAGGCACATCCGAAGTTCAGAAAATTGTTATTTCAAGGTCTTTGCTTAAGTAGTGTATTTCCATAATGTCTGAATAATGAAATTTATACATTGTATTTGAAAATCTCAAGCCCCAAGTCTCAAGAACCAAGCCCCAAGCGGAAAGCCGTTTGTAAAGAATTTTTTCCTTGGAATTTGGGATTTGGAATTTTAAACTTTTTATAGTATTAACTCAAATTGAAATGTTGTTATATGAAAATTCTTATTTGTATCAGCAATGTTCCCGACACCACTACTAAAATCAAATTTGTAAATAACAATACGGCTTTTGATACAGCCGGGGTTCAGTGGATCATCAATCCCTGGGACGAACTGGCGCTGACCAGGGCGCTTGATATAAAAGATGCCCAGGCAGGAACTATTGAAAATATTACGGTGATTAATGTCGGCCTGCACGATACTGAACCTACTATCCGTAAAGCCCTGGCAATAGGCGCTGATAAAGGTATCCGCATTAATGCCGATCCGAAAGATGCATTTTTTGTTGCAAGCCAGCTTGCCGAAGTAATCAGAAAAGAAAACTTTGATATTATCATGTGCGGTATCGAATCCAGCGATTACAACGGATGCAATGTTGGCGGCATGCTTTCGGAACTGCTCGAAATGCCTTCCGTATCGTCTGTATCTTTCCTTGATATACAGGGCGGACAGGTAAGCGTTACGAGAGAAATTGACGGCGGCCAGGAAACGGTTGCAACACAAATGCCGTTTATTGCGATTGTTCAGAAAGGAATTGCCAAAGAACCCAGGATCCCTTCCATGAGAGGAATCATGGGCGCAAGGACAAAACCGTTGCAGGTAACTGAACCCGCTCCGGCAGATTCGCTCACCGAATTTTTAGGGTATGAACTTCCAAAGCCGAAAGCTGCATGTAAAAAAGTTGATCCTGATAATGTAAAAGAACTTGCACTGCTTTTGCACAACGAAGCCAAAGTAATTTAGTTTGTAAAGTTTTAAAAGTTTGTAAAGTTTGTAAGGAAATTTTTAAATCCTAAATCGTAAATCCTAAATTAAAAAATATGTCAGTATTAGTATATACAGAGAACTGGGACGGTAAATTCAAAAAACTGTCTTTCGAATTAATATCCTTTGCTAACGAAATTGCAAAAAAACTTAATACTTCCGTTGTTGCATTATCCATCGGCAAGGTGGAAGATGACGAATTAAAGAAATTAGGTAATTATGGCGCTGCAAAAATACTGAGTGTAACAAATGATAAACTTGCAGGATTAAATAACCAGGCATTTACTTCGGTGATCGCACAGGCTGTTGCAAAAGAAAATTCAACGGTAATCCTGTTTGCGCATAACAACACGGGCAAGGCAATAGCCCCGAGGCTTTCCGTGAGATTGAAAGCAGGGCTGGCTACAGGCGTTACATCTGTGCCTTCTGACACGGAACCCTTTACAGTTACAAAAAAAACATTTACTGCAAAAGCGTATGCAAATGTTGTAATCAAGTCGCCGGTGAGGATTCTTACTTTGCTTCAAAATGTTTTTGGAATTTTTGAATCGCCTGTGAGCGCTACCATTGAGCCATTCAATCCGGAACTGAAAGAAACGGAATTCAAAACCGAAGTGAAAGAAATAAATAAAGTTACTGGCAAGTTGCTTCTTACCGATGCAGAGATCGTAGTATCCGGCGGCAGAGGCATGAAGGGGCCGGAGAACTGGGGGCCTATTGAAGAACTTGCAACGCTTTTGGGCGGCGCTACCGCCTGCTCGAGGCCGGTATCTGATGAAGGCTGGCGGCCGCATTCGGAACACACCGGGCAGACCGGAAAAATTATTGCACCCGATTTATATTTCGCTTTTGGTATTTCAGGAGCTATTCAGCACCTTGGAGGAATCAGCGGATCAAAATGTATTGTAGCTGTGAATAAAGATCCTGATGCGCCTATATTTGAAGCAGCAGATTACGGTATAGTAGGAGATGCCATGAAGGTGCTTCCTGAATTGATATCTGCCATCAAAGAAATAAAAGCAGGTTAAAAAAACATGGTTATTTAGCAAAGTCGAAGCGCCGGGTTTTTCTTTTATAAATTCAGCGACACGGAAACTAATTCTGCAAGATCGTAGTTGAAAATTTCTTCTTCTTTGTTTTTGTATTTCAATCCGTCGGTGATCATCACCATACAGAACGGGCAGGAAGTGGCAATTATGTTTGCGCCGGTTCCGATGGCTTCTTCCGTTCGTTCAATAAATATTTCTTTCTCTCCCTTTTCGGCTTCTTTAAACATTTGTCCTCCTCCGGCGCCGCAGCATAATGCAAAACTTTTACTGCGTTTCATTTCGGTTTTCTCAGAAGGAATGGCATTCAATACCTGCCTGGGGACAACGTAAATATTATTGGCTCGTCCAAGATAACAGGGATCGTGATACGTTATTTTTTTATCTTTAAAAATTCCCGGATTGATCTTTAACCTGCCTTCTTCAATAAGGTTATTTAATAAAAAAGAATAGTGGATCGCTTCAAAATCTGCGCCCAGATCCGGGTAATCGTTTTTAAAAATATTATAACAATGCGGGCAAATCGTTAATACCTTTTTTACTTCATACATTTTAAATGTTTCGATCAGAGTGAGAGCCTGCATCTGGTACAGCATCTCATTTCCGGACCTTCGCGCAGGGTCGCCGCAACAGGTTTCCTCTTTACCCAATACGGCATAAGATATGTTAAAATGCGTGAGTATTTTTATGAATGCCCGCGTGACTTTTTTATACCTGTCGTCGAAAGCTCCTGCGCATCCAACCCAGAAAAGATATTCCGGCCTGATGCCCTTAGCAAATACTTCAGCCATTACAGGAATCTCTGTTTTAATTTCTTTAGCCCAGAGCAGCCGGTCTTCAGGTGAGAATTGCCAGGGAGCGCCATTGTTTTCAATATTTGTGAAAATAGAATTCAATCCGGCAGGAGCAGCGGATTCTTCCATTACAAGATATCTGCGCAAATCCACGATCAGCGTTGGGTGATTAATATTTATCGGGCATTCTTTGGCGCATGCGTTACAGGTAGTGCAGGCCCATATCTCTTCCATGGAAATATAATCGCGTATCAGGGATTTGGCATCTGTAAATTCTTTATTTTTAACCAGTGATGGACCTTTTTCTTTCATCCTGGCACGCAGATCCATCATGACTTTCCTGGGAGATAATTTTTTTCCTGTAATGTTTGCCGGGCATGACGATGTGCATCTTCCGCACTGTGTACAGGATAATGAATCGAAATAATTTTTCCAGGTAACATCTTCAACATCCTTTACCCCGAACCTGGATGGAGGCGCATCGGTTGCGGGGGCGGCAGCAAAGGCAGTTTCAGGGTTCATCATCAGCTTCACTTCTTTGGTGATGCTTTCCATATTGGGAAGTTTGCCCAGCGGATCGAGCCTTGAGAGAAATACATTCGGCACGGAAAGGAAAACATGAAAATGCTTGGAGTAGGGTAGCATGTTTGCAAAAATAAATATTAATAAAATATGCGCCCACCAGTTTATTTCATGCAATATCTCAAGGTTATGGGGAGCCATACCCATGAATACCCCGGAAAATATTTTACTGACCGGGAACATGCCGTCCATACCGGCAGGATGCAATGCGCATCTGAAGGTATTCATCCCCAAAAGAGAGACCATCAGGAGCAGGATCATAGTCAATGCAATATAGGCATCCAGATGAGATTTGCGGGTCATTTCGATTCCGGTAAATCTTTTGATATTCATAAAAGCCCTCCGGACAAGGAACAGGATAATTGAAATAAAAATAATGAATGCGAAAATATCGCCGGAAGCCATGATTATTTTATAAAGAATCCCAAGAAACGAAAGGCTGTTTTCAATACCGGAAATACCGTCAATAATCATTTCGATACTGCCGATGATAATTACGCAAAATCCCCAGAATACAAGGGCATGAACGAATCCGATAGCAGGCCTCCGGAATATTTTTGTTTGAATAAAAGCAACTTCAAACATTACTGCAAAACGTTTCGGTAAATTTTTAATCGGGTAAGGTTTAGTGAGTTTAAAAAGCGAAAGGATTTTAAGAAAAGTGTATGAGAAAACTCCCAGCGTTATTATTACCGAAATAATAAATAATACTTGCTTTACCATAAATCTTAAATATACAATTTAATAAATGATGTCATATCAGGTCTTATACTTATTTTTTAATAAGCGCTAACGTATCCTGTGCGATTACCAATTCTTCGTTAGTAGGAACCACAAGAATTTTAACTCTCGAAGAAGGTTTTGAGATGTCACCTAATTTTGCCTGTATCTTATCATTGGTTTCTTTACTGAACTCAACGCCTATAAATTCCATGCCCGAGCATATTGCTTCACGGATTTCAGGGCTATTTTCACCCACTCCGCCGGCAAATACAACGACATCCACCCCACCCATTGCAGCAGCATATGCGCCTATATATTTTTTTATTCTGTAGATATACATATTCAGTGTAAGCGCAGCGCGGGGATTTCCATTTTTCCAGGCTGCATCTTCAATATCCCTCATGTCGGATGAAACGCCGGATATACCAAGCAAACCGCTCTTTTTATTGACTAAGTTATTCGCGCCTGTAAGATTAAGTTTTTCTTTATCCATCAAATACAACATGGCTCCCAGGTCGAGGTCGCCGCAACGGGTTCCCATGATCAATCCTTCCACAGGCGTCATGCCCATGGATGTATCAACCGATTTCCCGTTATTAACGGCTGCAATAGAAGCGCCGTTACCTAAGTGGCAGGTGATGATCTTCATGCCTTCGTATTTTCTTCCTAAAAATTCTGCAGTTTTCATGGATACATACATATGGCTTGTGCCATGAAAACCGTATCTTCTCACTTTATGTTTTTCATACAGTTCATATGGGAGGGCGTACATATATGCATAATCGGGTATGGAATGGTGGAACGCCGTATCAAAAGCGACGCACTGCGGAACTTCAGGAAGAAGTTTCTGCATGGCATAAATACCTTTTAAATTTGCAGGATTGTGCAGGGGAGCCAGTTCAACGCATTCTTCAATATCATCGGTTACTTCTTTCGTGATGATGACGCTGTCGCTGAATTTTTCGCCGCCGTGAACCACGCGATGCCCAACGGCTTTGATTTCGTTTATCTCTTTAATAACACCCAGTTGAGGATCCATAAGCGTTTTCAGGATAAGATCAATACCTGCAGTATGATCCGGAACTTCATGAACCGCTTTATGTTTATCTCTTCCGGTTGCCTGATGTGTGAGTCCGGCATTGTCCATGCCCACTCTTTCAATAATACCTTTTGCAATTACATCGGCCTTGCCAGCCATATCAAACAACTGGTATTTTATAGATGAACTTCCGCAATTTAAAACAAGAATCTTCATTTTTTAAATTAATCATGGTAAAAATTATTGTCAATATTAAATATTAAAAAAATTATATGCAACAGGAAAAAATACCAAATTATATATTTAAAAACAGCTTATACTTCAGATGTTTTCCATTTGCCGCACTTTAAATACAAAAATGAGAATAAGGCCAGGGATACAGCATAGACCCATTCAGAAGCCCAAACAAATTCTATCCGGGTATGAAGCACTTGGATCATAAAAAATACATAGGTAAGATACAGAATGATCACGGAAGTTTCAATAACAAATGAGACTAATGTTTTTCCGGTTCCTGAGACACCGAGAAAAAGTATGAAAGCAAAAGATATGGGCAGTAAAACAATATTAACAATATAAAGCGGGTTCAGCGATAAAGCCGACAGAACCGGATTATTTGTATAAATTGAAATTATAAACTCCGGCATTATAAAAGTGAGAATAACCGGGAGCGTTACAAATAATAAACACATTCGCACAGTTTTGAAAATAACAGGCATTACTTCTCCAGGTTTTTTCTGTCCAAGCAGATTGCTCACTAATGTGCTGGCTGACGCTCCAAAACCCCATATCGGGATCATCAGGACAATGTAGATGCTTCGCACAATATTAGATACAGCCAATGCCTGTTCTCCCATTTTTTCAACCATCATGAAGAAGGTGACCCAAGCGCTGAAAGAAACAAGGAACTGAAGCATTATGGGAGATGATATTTTGAACAGCCGCTGTAAATGCTCTTTTGATGGCGGAGTAAATTTAAACAGGGAATACTTTTTCAGCGGTACGCCTTTTTTTATTGTGTAGATGATAAAAAACAACGTGGCAACAGCTTCGGAAAGGGTGTTTGCAATTGCAGCTCCTTTAATACCTAAGCGGGTAAATCCAAAATTTCCGAAAATCATGATATAGGCCAGGAAGATATTTACCCCGGCCATTATAATATTGCTCCAGGTAATCACTTTCGTGTTTGCAGTGCCGATATAAAAAGCGCCAAACGAAATATTCATAAAAGCAAAGAATAATCCATAGGCCCTGTAATTTAAAAATTCAATTGTTTTTGCATAGATAGCAGGAGATGAAATACTGCTTTTTAAAAAGAAAGGCGCTGCAAATTTGAGTATGAGAAATAAAACCAATGCAAAGATTAAAAGAAAGTAAATGGCATTGTCAATATACCTGCCGATTTCTGCCTGCCTTTGTTCTCCTTCGCGTCTTGCCACAATAATTTGCGTACCGACTGCAAATCCATAACCGATCATGAAAAATGCAAAATAAAAAACACCGGCAATCGCAGAGGCTGCCAGTTCCACCTGCCCGTAATGCCCAAGGAATGCGGTATCTGTGATATTCACGATATTCTGGGCAATGCTTCCTAAAATAATGGGGAAGGCAATACTCCAGATATCCTTATATGAAAAAGTAGTTTTCAAAAACGTTTTATACTTCGACTAAATAGGTTTGCAAAATATTTCAAACCTGTTTGCTCAGTATAACTGGATTCTAAACAGCTTTGCTTTTGCAAACCTGTCAAGAGCCAGTTTAGATTAAGCCGGGCAAATATATGAAAGTATATGGATATTAAAATGCACGTAAATGTGAAGGTATGAAGGATTGAAATTTTATTTAATTCGATATTGTATTAGTTTAAGAGTGGAACTATGGAGCATTATGCCTGTCGCCCTTGGTGGTAGGTTGTGAAATGACTAAGAAATGAAGGTCATTATTTGTTTCGTTTAAAATCCTGTGTTCAATTTTTGGCTCCACATGAATTCCTTCTCCGGCGCTAACCGTAATGATCTCGCCGTTAATCTCGAATTTTGCCACACCGGAAAGAATGTAGAAAAATTGCTGCGAATGTTCGTGATAATGTTTTTCTTCTGTTTTTCTCGGAGGCATTTTTTCCTGGATCACACTCAGGTCTTTGGATTTGACTAAATGCCAGCCTTCACAGGTGCTACCCCAGTAGTAATGTTCCGTATTAAAAATATTTTTTTTCATGTTCATTTTATCTGGTGTTACGAATTTGGTTTGAATTTGGTTTGAATTATCAGTGGGTATAAATGGCCACTTACATAAAGTTTTTTATTATTTTACCTGGTTTGCAGTGATTGCCACAAGATTTACAATATCGCTAACTGAGCATCCTCTGGAAAGGTCGTTGATAGGCGCTCCGAGGCCTTGCAGAACAGGGCCTACCGCTTCGGCATCGCCAAGGCGTTCCACTAATTTATAACCGATGTTTCCTGCCTGCAGATCCGGGAAAATAAGAACATTGGCAAAACCGGCTACCTTTGAACCGGGCGCTTTTTTCCGGCCTACTTTTTCAATTAGCGCTGCGTCGCCCTGCAGTTCCCCGTCGAATTCCAGATCGGGCCTTCGGGACTTAGCAATCCCGGTTGCTTTAATCACTTTATCTGCCAGTTCGTGTTCTGCGGATCCTTTTGTTGAGAAAGACAATAATGCAACTTTAGGCGTTTCGATTCCCGCTACTAATTTTGCAGTGTCTGCGCTGCATATCGCAATTTCCGCAAGCTGCTCTGCTGTGGGGTCAGGAGTGATCGCAACATCTGCAAAGATAAATACTCCGTTTTGTCCGAGTTCCGGTTTTTTCGTAACCATCACCATGGCGCCGGAAACAACAGTGATACCGGGTGCGGTTTTTACGATTTGCAAAGCCGGTCTCACCGTATCGGCAGTGGTATGTTCCGCACCGCTCACTTCGCCGTCGGCATCACCCATAAAAATCATCATCGGGCCCCAGTAAATATCCTGGTCGAGCAACTGCTCGGCGCCTTCTTTGTTCAGACCTTTTGACTTGCGGAGCTCCATGAGTTTTTCAATATAGATTCCTCTTTTGGGTGAAGTCTTGGGATCAATTTTTTCTGCTTTTGAAAGATCGAGGGAAAACTTTTTTTCAAGTTCGTTAATCTCGTTAAGGTTGCCCAATAAGAAAAGATCGGCAATACCTTCTTTCAAAATAATATCCGCTGCTTTTACGGTTCTTTCGGATGTGCCTTCCGGTAAAACAATCCTGCGTTTTTTCTGTTTTGCTTTTTCTTTGATCTGCTGCATTAAGTCCATTGCTCAACAATTTTAAAGTTTAATATTAATGATACTTAACAAATTTAAAAAAATGATCGGATAAACAAAGAAATTATTTAATATGTTATACAATATAAAAAAAGTATAAAGCATAAAGGAATAGAGGTAAAAAGTGATGATGTATGATGCATGAAGTAGAAAATTGTAAAATTTTGATGAAACCAACTATGAAGGCGTTCAGTAATTTTTTACCTTATAATTATTTTCCCAAAATAAACATTATCGCCAATTACTTTTACCAGATAAACTCCCGAAGAAATTTTTTTTCCGTTACCTTGTCTACCGGCAGGCAGGAACTCGAATTTTTCCTGGGCGCTTGTGGTTTCAAACACGGTTATGCCTGCTATATCGGTAATGCTTATTGCAACAGGTTTTTTATTCGGATTGTCAAATTCAAAAGAAAATCTCCCGTCATTCGGGTTGGGATAAATTTTCAGGTTAATATAATTAATATCCGGATTTAAAATTGACTGTTGGCCTCCCGTAGTAGTTTTGAGAATTGTTCCACTAGCTCCAACTGCATAACCGGTATTGGCATCAGTGAAATAAACTGAATATAACATATTAGTTGTTTCGCTGGTTTGTGCGGTCCAGGTAGCACCGCCATTGGTTGTTTTAAGAATTGTACCACCAATTCCAACAGCATAACCCGTAGTGGCGCCAGTGAATTTAACTGAATATAAAGTATTAGTTGTCCCGCTGGTTTGTGTTGTCCAGTTTGTGCCGCCATTGGTGGTTTTAAGAATTGTTCCGCCTTCGCCAACAACATAACCTGTAGTAGCATTGCAGAAAAAAACTGATCCTAAATATTTAGTTGTTCCGCTGGTTTGTGCGGTCCAGTTAGTTCCGGCATTAATGGTCTTAAGAATTGTTCCGCTATTGCCAACAACATAACCCGTATTGGCATCAGTGAAATAAACTGAATATAAATAATTAGCTGTTCCGCTGGTTTGCGCTGTCCAGTTAGTTCCGCCATTGGTAGTTTTAAGAATTGTTCCAAAATAGCCAACCGTATAACCCGTAGTAGCGCTGGTAAAATAAACTGATCCTAAATAATTAGTTGTTCCGCTGGTTTGCGCTGTCCAGTTAGTTCCGCCATTGGTTGTTTTACGAATTATTCCATTCGTGCCAACAGCGTAACCCGTAGTGGTACTGGTAAAATAAACTGAATTTAAATAATTAGTTATTCCGCTGCTTTGTGCTGTCCAGTTAGTACCTGCATTGGTGGTTTTAAGAATTGTTCCACCCCCGCCAACAGCATAACCAGTATTGGAATCAGCGAAATAAACTGACTCTAACAAAGTGGTTGTTCCGCTGGTTAGTGAGTGCCATCCGGACTGGGCGATTGTTAAAAAATTGCATACAGCAACAAAACTGACGAGTGTAAATAATTTTTTCATTTGATTTTTTTTTAAATCATTAACCATTCAAATATAAAACTTATTACTTAAAATTGATATGTCAAGTTAGAATTATCCATTAAATTTGTATCAAAATAAAACAAATCGGATATGAAAATAAAATGTGAAATCAGCGGATACTTATTTTTGTTACTGTGTATTTGTTTTCCGTTGGTATTGTCTTCTCAAAATTTAACAGTCAAGGAAATTATTCAGAAAGCAGATGAAAAAAACCGGGGAACCAGCAGCCAGGGAAAAATATCCATGACCATTGTCCGCAAGGACTGGAGTCGTACTGTAGCTATGAAAGTATGGACCAAAGGAACAAATTACGCTTTGCTGCTTATAACTGAACCGGCAAAAGAAAAGGGCCAGGTATTCCTGAAGCGTAAAAATGAAATGTGGAACTGGGTGCCGTCTATTGATAAATTAATCAAAATACCGCCTTCGATGATGATGCAATCGTGGATGGGCTCCGACTTCACTAACGATGACTTAGGGATTGTAACGAAATAAATTAGTCATTTAGTGGATACCTTTTTATCTATAATGTAATTCCACTCACCGTGAAATTCATTCCTTTTTAAGTTGACACTTTCTAATTCTTTGTCGGTAATTTTAATGCCTCTATTAT
>JACREX010000033.1 GCA_016212695.1 Bacteroidia bacterium | reverse complement strand
TACAATTTCAAACAATATAAATGATCAATGTTCAATTATCAACACTCAATAATCAATGCTTTATAATAAAAAAATTGTTGATCATTGAAAATTGTTTGTTGAAAATTGAAAATTCTGTATGTAAAGTTTAATTGTTTACAACCACTTAGTTTCGGTTGTACCTGTTTGGTATAGAGGTATAAGGAATTCACCAAACCAATTACGCATATATTTTCATACCTTATGCACTTTTAAACTTTCACCCCTTTATACCATATACCTTTATACCTTTTTTTACATAATAATTACTAAAAAATAGTATTTTTGTAATATGGATTTAATAACGCAATATATTAACGAGGTAATAAAATTGTGTAAAGATCATAAAGTGATTGAACTTTATGTTTTCGGATCCATTTTAACAGATAAATTCAATAAACAAAGCGATATTGATTTATTAATTGAATTTGGAGATGTTGATTTATACAATTACTTCGACAACTACACAGACCTCAGGGAATCTCTTGAAAACATATTTAAAAGACCTGTCGATCTGGTAGAAAATAAGACTATAAAAAATCCGGTTTTACGAAAATCAATTGATAGAAATAAAAAATTAATTTATGGACGAACAGATTCAAAAGTGGTTGTATGACATTTTATTTTCGATAGGCGAGATTGACAAATATTTTGATCAATTTGAAAAGAAATTTGAAGAATACAAACAGAACACTGTTCTCAAGAGAGCCATTGAAAGAAATCTTGAAATAATCGGTGAAGCGGTAAATAAAATCATCAAAATTGATCCTGAATTTCGAATAGAAAACGCAAAGAAAATAGTAGGGTTAAGAAATCAAATCATTCATGCGTATGACAATATTTCCGATGAAAATATTTGGGCAATTATTTTAAAATATGTTCCGAAATTAAAAGAGGAAATCAATAGGCTTTTAAAAACCGAATGAAGTTTTATCTCCTTGAAAAGTTCATTCATCAGGATTCGTTGTTTCAGAAATTTTTAATTCAGAGCGCCAATTACAATTAACATGCTTCTTCTGCAAATTGACTGGGTACAGGTAAAATCAGTATTTTCAACTGTGGTTGAGATTGCCACCATCATCACGGTGATCTCGATAGTTTTTTCTATTCTTCTTGAAAACCGCGACCCGCAAAAGACCATATCCTGGGTCATTATCATTGCCCTGCTTCCGATTGTAGGTATCTTTCTGTATTTTATTATTGGCCGCAACCTGCGGAAAGAAAAAATCTTTTCAAAAAAAATTATTGCAGATTTCGAACAGATCGAAAAGTTCAAAGAAGCGCAGCTTACTAATATCACTAAGCAGATATTTTCAGGGAACAGTAAGCTCAAGAGCAAATCGGGCACCATGAATCTCCTTCGCAATAATAACAAAGCGCTTCTTACCGAAAACAACAGAGTGCTGGTACTGAACAATGGCGTTGAAACTTTTAACGCGATCATTCAGGCGCTCGAAAATGCCAGGGATCATATTCATCTGGAATATTACATTATTGAGGATGATGAGATCGGCAACAGGATCCGGGAATTGCTCATTAAGAAAGCAAAAGAAGGAGTAACAGTTCGCCTGATTTACGATGATATCGGTAGCTGGAGCCTCAGTTCGGATTATATTGAATCTCTTATAAATGCAGGAGCAGAAGTGTTCAGTTTTATGCCTGTGAAATTTTACAGGTTTGCCGCCAAGATCAATTACCGCAATCACAGAAAAATTATTGTAGTTGATGGAAAAACAGGTTTTGTCGGCGGGTTGAATATTGCCGACCGGTATATTCACGGCAATGAAGAAGTGGGGTTCTGGCGCGACACGCATTTGCGAATCGAAGGCGATGCCGTGTTCAGCCTGCAATATGTTTTTCTTATTGACTGGTGCTTTGTGAGCGACCAGTTTATCCGCGATGAAAAATATTTTCCGGATACCGATGTTGTCGAAACCTGCCTGGTTCAAATCGCAACCAGCGGGCCTGATTCTGATTGGGCAAGCATTATGCAAACCTATTTCTCCGCTATTTCTACAGCAAAAAAATATGTATATATTTCCACGCCCTACTTCATGCCGAACGAGAGTATTCTCACTGCGCTGAAAACGGTTGCCATGAGCGGCGTGGATGTACGGATTATTTTACCCAGTAAATCGGACTCATTTATTTCGTACTGGGGCTCGATGTCGTATGTTACCGAATTGCTGGAAGCAGGAATAAAAGTTTTTGTTTACGAGAAGGGATTTACCCATTCAAAGGTATTGATCGTGGATGATATTTTATGTTCCGTAGGTACCGCGAATATGGATATCCGGAGTTTTGACCAGAATTTTGAAGTGAGCGCCTTGATATATAATGAACCTGTTGCCTGTTTCCTGAAAAAAAGTTTTATGGACGATCTCGGAAGTTGTAACAGGCTTTTACCGGAAGATTATTCAAAAAGGCCTTTTGTAATTAAAATTAAAGAATCCATTGCTAAAGTTTTCAGCCCGCTGTGGTAAATCCAGTATTATGTTAGACATATAAAGTCATAATGAACGGTTAAGAAAATATTTAAATTTCAAAAGCAGTTTTGGTAATTAGGATTTCGATAATTGAATATTATTTGTGTTTTGAAATTTGTTATTTGATTATTGAAATATATTTATAATCATCCGATTGATAAAACATCAAGTTTTATTTTAATTGTAATCTTACCAGTTTTTCCCTGCACTCCTTGCACATTTCTTTCTTCTCATTATCTACAGTCTTAACGGTACCTCCGGCATCTTCCATCATACAGCCGGGGGTTTTGCAATGATCAAGACCGAAGTTGTGGCCAAGTTCATGAAGCACTACTTTAACCATCCGTTCTTCAAAATGTGCCTGCGATTTTGCGGTGGGTTTTAAACGGAATGTGGAGATAACACAGCATGCTCCGGGCATCTGGCCTAATCCGAAAACGCCCCAGTCGTCGTATTTTCCCGATGTAGTGGAGATATCTTTTGTGGTTAACCCGGCAATGTAATTTACAGAATCCGGTTTTATTTTGCTTAGAAAAACCAATAATGAATCTGCCTTATACCTGTTTCTTGGTTTATAAAATGCCGACTTGGGAAGATCATTTTTTTTCATGATAAAACAACTTGCATTGTAAAACTGTTCGGTTTCTTTTTGTAGAAGTTTTAGCAGGTCGGAATCCACTTCGCCAAGAGGAGCAAGGCTAATAACTATTTTATGATTTCCTGAAACAGGTGTTTCCTTTTTGTTTGTGAAAGTTTTATTCAAGACTAATCCAGCAGGTTCAGTATGATTGATGCAGGATATGAAAAGCAGAATAATACAAGCGTTTACAAAAAATTGTTTCATGAAAATCGTGATTTTTTTTTTTTAAAATAACAGCCAGCAATCCTTTTCCTACGGGGCATTTACCAACTCCTCTTTTCCGTGGCAGTTCTTGTATTTTTTCCCGCTGCCGCAGGGACAGGGTTCGTTTCTTCCTGTTTTTTTCTCAACTTTTATAGGCGCTGTTTTTTGATTCTGGCTTTCAGAATTGGTTGAAAGATTATCGGTTCTGCTGGTCTCGTATTTGCTCATGTCAAGCTTTTTCGGAGTCTTGGCTTCTTTCACCTCGCTGGGGTCATGGATCGGTATATGGCCTTTTATCAAAATGGACGTGATATCTTTATTAATATTATTGATCATGGTTTTGAAAAGCTCGAAGGATTCAAATTTGTAGATGAGCAAAGGATCTTTCTGCTCATACACGGCATTGTGAACCGATTGTTTCAGGTCGTCCATTTCGCGGAGATGTTCTTTCCAGTATTCGTCAATAGTCCATAAAATAGACGATTTCTGGTATGCTTTCACAATTTCTTTCCCGCCGGATTCATAAGAATCTTTAAGGTTTGCGATGATGTGATAAGTTTTTAAGCCATCGGTAATCGGGATAACAATGTTTTCGTAAATATGCGAATTGTGTTCAAAAACCTCTTTAACTACAGGGTATGCCTGCTGCGCTATTACTTCCACTTTACGCTTATAGGTTTCCAGAACCGTTTTATGCAACTTTTCAATAAGTTCTTCCGGATTCAGCTTCAGGTAATCTTTTTCAGTGAACGGCGCTTCGATTGACATAACGCGAATCAGGTCGAGGCGGAAGTCAAGATATTCTGAATTTCCATGATGAGTTTGGATCATATTTTCACAAACATCGAGTAGCATGTTGGCGATATCAACGCCCAATCTCTCTCCGAATAAAGCATGGCGCCTTCTTTTGTACACAACCTCTCGCTGTGAGTTCATCACATCGTCGTATTCCAGCAACCGCTTACGGGTGCCGAAATGGTTCTCTTCAACTTTTTTCTGCGCTCTTTCAATAGATCGTGTTATCATCCCGTGTTGTATCATATCGCCTTCTTTATGGCCCAGCCTGTCCATCAGTTTGGCAATACGGTCGGAACCAAAGAGCCTCATCAGGTCGTCTTCGAGCGATACAAAAAACTGCGATGTACCCGGGTCGCCCTGGCGGCCGGAACGGCCTCTCAACTGCCTGTCCACGCGGCGCGATTCATGGCGCTCCGTACCGATGATGGCAAGCCCACCCGCCGCTTTTACTTCAGCGCTGAGTTTGATGTCCGTACCTCGGCCCGCCATGTTGGTGGCGATGGTTACAGTTTTGGATTTACCGGCTTCGGCAACAATGTCTGCTTCTTTCTGGTGTAATTTTGCATTCAGCACATTGTGTTTTATGCCCTGCATCTTCAACATTCTGCTTAACAATTCGGAGATTTCCACAGAAGTTGTACCCACCAGAATCGGCCTGCCTGCCTGAGTCAGTTTTATAATCTCATCTTTTACTGCATTGTATTTTTCCCTCTTGGTTTTATATACCAGGTCCTGATAGTCTTTCCTGACCATAGGCCTATTGGTGGGTATAACAACAACGTCTAATTTATAAATATCCCAGAATTCGCCGGCTTCTGTTTCAGCAGTACCGGTCATACCGGCAAGTTTATGGTACATTCGGAAATAATTCTGCAGTGTGATTGTGGCAAAAGTCTGCGTTGCCGCTTCCACCTGTACGTTCTCTTTTGCTTCGATAGCCTGGTGCAAGCCGTCGGAATATCTTCTGCCTTCCAGGATACGGCCTGTCTGCTCATCAACGATCTTGATTTTATTTTCCATCACAACATACTCAACGTCTTTTTCAAAAAGCGAGTATGCTTTGAGAAGTTGGTTCACGGTATGTACGCGTTCGGATTTAATAGCATAATCCCTTAGCAGTTCATCTTTTTTCAATAATTTATCCTTGTCATTCAAACCGCCTCTTTCTATATCTGCCACTTCGCTCCCGATATCGGGGAGTATGAAAAATCTCGGGTCGTCGGTTTTTGAAGTGATAAGATCAATTCCTTTATCAGTTAATTCTATGGAATTATTTTTTTCATCAATTACGAAAAACAGATCGTCTGTAACTTCATGCATCCTTTTATTGTTGTCCTGCATGTATATGTTTTCTGTTTTCAGAAGCAGGGCTTTCATTCCCTGTTCGCTGAGAAATTTTGTAAGGGCGCTGTTTTTTGGCAACCCTTTAAATGCCTGTACTAAGTGAAACCCACCTTTTTCGTTCTGCCCTTGTTGAATAAGCCTTTTGGAATCAGCAAGTAATTGAGTGACTAAGGTTCTCTGAGCCTTATAAAGCATTTCCACTTTGGGTTTGAACTCGTCGAACAACTGAACGTCGCCTTTTGGGATAGGGCCTGAAATAATAAGCGGCGTACGGGCATCGTCAATGAGAACTGAGTCCACTTCGTCAACAATGGCATAATGGTGTTTGCGCTGTACAAGATCTTCAACGCTGACGGCCATGTTGTCTCTCAGGTAATCGAAACCGAATTCATTATTTGTTCCAAAGGTGATATCGGCGGCATATGCTTTTCTTCTCTGGTCTGAGTTGGGCTGGTGCTTGTCTATACAGTCAACGGTTAATCCGTGGAACTGGTAAAGCGGGCCCATCCATTCGGAGTCGCGTTTGGAGAGGTAGTCGTTAACAGTTACAATATGCACGCCTCTTCCGGCCAATGCATTCAGGAAAACAGGCAGGGTAGCTACTAATGTTTTTCCTTCGCCGGTTGCCATTTCTGCGATTTTCCCTTTGTGCAATGCTACACCGCCAATCAGCTGAACATCGTAATGCACCATGTCCCACCTGATCTCATTGCCCCCGGCAATCCACTGGTTATGCCAATAGGCCTTGTCTCCTTCGATTTCCACGTGATTCACGGTAGCGGCCAGGTCGCGGTCATATTCCTGTGCCGTAACTTCGAGCCGTTCATTGTCATTGAAACGACGCGCTGTTTCCTTCACAATAGAAAATGCTGTGGGAAGAACCTCGTCAAGGATTTCTTCGATTTTTTTATCTAAGTCTTTTTCTAATTTATCAACTTTTTGCCACAAAATTTCGCGTTCGTTGATCTCGATGGTTTCTGCCTCATCTTTTATATGCCTGATCTCGTCTTCATCCTGTTTTATATAATCCCGGATTTTCTTTTTTAATTCGAGAGTTTTTGCTCTTAATTCATCATTGCCGAGCGTTGTGATATATTTTTCTTCTTCTAATATTTTCTCCGCATAGGGACTGATCTCCGCAATATCCCGGTCGGATTTTTTACCGACAAACATCCCGATTACCTTATTGAATATACTCATTTCAATAAATATTTATTTTTATTTTCTGCGTACAGAATCCTGCAAAGTTAAATTATTTTCAGTAATTATTTATGAATTATCACGGATAATAAAGAAGAAATTCCCCGCATTTCTTATACGGTTTGCCGTCTGAAGTTGTAAACGTTATATAATATACATAAATGCCGGAAGGGGCGAAGTTCCCGCCTTTAACTTTTCCGTTCCAGCCGCAGTAAGTATCTGTTGTTTCAAAGATTTTTTCGCCCCACCGGTTATAAATGGTAAGCGCATAATCAAGCGAACCAAATGTAACATAAGGCAGGAATACCCGGTTCTTTTCAATCTCGCTGTTGGGATAAATACAATTGGGCACGAATACACGCGGCGGCTGCACATCGCAGGAAATATTTGAACGCGATTTATTTTCCATGCCCACCGGATTATTAGCGCTGTCTTCAACCGCTTCCACTAAATAGCAAAATTTTCCTGAAAGATATTTTTTTTCGAGAATATGGCTGTAAGTAAATGCTGTAACATCATCAATATGCAAGTCGGAAATATTCAGTACCGCAACAAGTTCGGGCGGGTAGGTATCAACCATCCTGAAGATATTGTAATTTTTCACGCCGCCTTTAAAATTGCTGTACAGGCTCCATTGCAGATGCAGTGTCATATCATCGTCAGAAACCGCGCTGAGCCTGATATTACAGGCTTCGTTGCTTGTATCAATGTCTCTGTAACATACATCATTTGCAATCAGTTTGTAACGATAAATATTGTTCAGATCAAGATCTTTGTCTTCGTAAATTATAGGGTTTGACGTATTTGCAGGAAATGTAGCGATCTGGTAAAAACTGCCGTCACCGGGGTTTGTACGACAGAGCTTATAATTATTGATCTCTGCATTCGGATCAATGGTAAAAGCCACTGTAATCTGACTGCTTCCAGTAACCGTAGCATAATCCGCAACCAAATATTTCGGCAGGTGAGGAACATTAGTAACAATGCAGGTCAGATTGGAAAGTGACACTCTACCGTCGCCGTTAACAGCTTCCACGTAATAGCAATATTGAATATCCGACTGCATATCTGTTTGATTATACGAGGAATCGCTGTAAACTTGTGCGAGCAAAGCATACGAAGAAGTCTCGGTTTTATAGTACACATTATAATATGCTACAGAATCCCATCCTACATAGCGGTTCCAAACCACCCTGGTAGAATTTTGACATCTATCAAAATACGGAAAAGCATACATAGTGCAATGCCAGGGTGTAATCAGGCTTTTATTGCCTGATGAGTCAAAAGCCGCTATGGCATATATTTCAGAGTGGTGGTTTGCTTGAGAATTAACCCATTTAACTGAATCTGCTCCTGGCCCAATCACAGTATCTATGCATTTCCATCCCCCGCCTACGCCTACTGTGTCCGGGATGTATATAAAATACCCAGATACATCGGTTGAAGGGCTGGGAGTCCAATATAAAACCGCTTTTCCGTCTGTAGAGTCAACCGTAACATACGTGAAAACCGGTGGTTCAGGATTATCAGTATCTTCTGTACTTTGAGCAAAAAAAGCAACAGGGTATAACAATAAAAAAAATATGTATAACTTTTTAATCACCGGTTTCCAACAAATCAATATTTTTTTAAAGCCATATCCATTTTATTTACCTGCCACCACTTTATACATGGTTCCTTCATGCAGGTATTTATTTGCCAGGGTATTCAATTCTTTCGCCGTAATGGTCTTAATGGTATGAACCGCTTTATCATAAAAATCATAATCCAAATCGTAATCCAGCAAACCCCTGAATGCTTCTGCCAATGCAAAAGGCCCGTCGAAAGCATTCAGCATTTCGCCAAGCATATAGTTACGCACCAATTTCAGTTCGTCTTCAGGAACCAATTCATTTCGTAATTTCTTTAACTCAAGTTCTATCTCTTTTATTGTCTTATGCGAAACGTCTGCCCCGACTTCTGAAACAATAACAAAGAACCCTGAATTTTTCATTGATACGAAGATGGAACCGATACCATAGGTATACCCCTTATCTTCCCGGATATTGGCCATCAGGCGCGAACCGAAATAACCGCCCAGAATGGTGTTTAAAACCTGCATCCCCAGAAAATCCGGGTGCAATTTATTAAAAAGAACCTTACCAACCCTTAATGCCGACTGAACCGCATCTTCTTTTTTCAAAAGGTAAAATTTTTCTTTGTCTCCTTTTGCCTTGTAAGATGTTAAATTTAATTGACATTTTTTGATCCAATCTTTACCTCCCAGAAAACGATCCAGCGTTTTAAGGGTATCATTCCCGATCTTTCCGGCAATAATAATGTTACAATTATTTCCGCTATATAGACGCAAATAGAAGTCCCGGAGTTGCTCAACAGGTAAATTATCATAATCATCCAATATGGCAACCTTGCCATATGGATGCGATGAACCGTATAATACCTGTGAAAATTTATTTCTTGCCAGGATATTCACTTTTGTGTTTTCGACAATGAATTGCTGTTTTTCTCTCTGTAATACTGATTCATATTCTTTTTGCGGGAAAACCGATCTTTTTAAAATGTCTTCAACAATCTCCAGGGTTTCTTTTAAATATTTTGAAAGGGTTATCAGGGTCAGGGTAGCATATTGCTTATCTGCATTCACAGTGAAATGAGCGCCATAATAATCAAATTTCTCAGCAATCCGGCAACCGGTAAAATTCTTTGTCCCCTCGTTCAGCATCAGGTTTGTCAGAAACGCTGTAAGGGGTTTATCCTGTTCCCAACTTCCGGCATTAAAAATAAAATCAATCTTTAAAACATCCTGTGTGCCTGCATTAATTACATACAGGGGCAATCCGTTCGCCAACCGGAGTTTTTCGGCTTTGATCATTTCAATTTTTTCTACCTGTCTGAATCCGGGCTGTGTCTTTCGGTTCAATGCTATCATATATTTAATTTAGGATTTAGGATTTAGGATTTAGGATTTTAATTACGGTTTATGCTTTTTACTTTCCGCTTTCCGCTTTGCATAATAATAAAGCGTCGAACAATTCTGCCGGGTGAAAATTTTATTGGCTTCCTTAATAATATCTTTCAACGTAACCTTTCTGTATTTTTTAATTTCCGAATTGATATTATCCGCATCGCCCAGCGATTCAAAATAGGCAAGGTTCATCGCCTTGTTCATCACATTCATTTCCGACAGCACAATGTTTGCCTCGATTTTATTTTTAACTTTTTCCAGTTCCTGTTTTTTCAATAAACCCAATTTCAGCTTTTCTATTTCGGCATTTATAGCTGCTTCTGCATTTTTCATCTTCACGCCTTTGATAAGCTTGCCTGATATAACGAATAAGCCCGGATCATTGCTGCCTAAAATATACCCTTCGATTTCGCTGAAAAGTTTTTGTTCCTGCACTATTGAAACATACAGGCGGGATGACCTGCCACCCGAGAGCAGGTCTGAGATCAGATCGGTTGCATGATACGCATTGTCTAACCGTGAGCACATATGGTACACCTTAAAGATCGAGTCGAAAGGAACATCCCGTTTGACAGTAAGTTTTCTTTCTTTTTTCTGCACAGGCTCCTTAGGAAGTTTTCGTTTCTTCACATTTCTTTTTTCAATGGGGCCAAACCATTTTTCAGCTAATTTTTTTATTTCAGCAGTTGTGATATTGCCGGCAACAACAAGGATTGCATTATCAGGCGCATAGTGGTTGTAAAAAAATCTTTTAACATCTTCCATGCTTGCCTTCTGGATATGCGAAATCTCTTTTCCGATGGTTGACCACTGGTACGGATGCTTTTTATAGGCAAGGGGGCGCAGCAACTGCCACACATCTCCATAGGGTTGGTTCAGGTATCTTTGTTTGAATTCTTCAACCACGACATTGCGCTGAACATCTAATTTTTTCTTTGAAAAGGCAAGGCTCAGCATCCTGTCCGATTCTATCCAGAAAGCAGTTTCAAGGTTCTCCTTAGGAAGGGTAATATAATAATTGGTAATATCATTGGTGGTAAAAGCATTGTTCTCTCCACCCACCATCTGCAGGGGTTTGTCGAAAACAGGAACATTCACCGATCCGCCAAACATGAGGTGTTCAAATAAATGGGCAAACCCTGTCCGGTCCGGATGTTCGTCTTTTGCTCCCACATCATACAAAAGGTTAAATGCAACAATGGGAGTTGTATTGTCTTTATGAACAATTACCCGTAGGCCATTTTTAAGTGTAAACCTGTCAAACTTTATCATATTTTATAAATCGTTTTTAAACTATCTTTTTATTTATCACCCATGTTGCTCGCGTATCTGCTAATGCCTTGCTTTTTCACAACTTTCAAAAATATATAAAATTATTCAAAAATTATAACAACAGATTTGTTTTCTATTGGTAAACTCTCTATATTTGTATTTATGTTTAATATTATTGCCCGTAAAACACTGCTGGGATATATCAGACAATATCCTGACGCTAAAACGGCATTGGAAAAATGGTATGCGGAGTTATTATATTCTGAGTTTAAAAATTATAATGAACTGAAGAAAAAGTATCCGGGAGCCAGCATTGTTGACGATGACAGGGTAGTATTCAATATATCGGGAAACAAATACCGCCTGGTAGTGCGCATAATATTTGAATTTAAAGCTATACAGGTAAAATGGTTTGGAACACATTCCGAATACGATAAGATAAATGTGGAAACTGTAAAATTTAAAAAGAATGAAAATAGCAATCATTAAAAATGAAAAGGAATATGAAAATGTACTAAAGCTGGTGGAATCATTTTTTGATAAGAAGGTTAAAAAAGGCACACCTGAAGGCGATCAGTTAGAGCTTCTGCTTCTTGTAATCAAAGATTACGAAGACAGGCATTATCCGGTAAAAATTCCCGATGCAATTGACGCTATAAAGCTCGCCATGCAGGAAAAAGGGTTGAAAAATAAAGATATGGAGCCGTTGATTGGCAGCAAGGGATATGTTTCGCAAATATTAAACAGGAGAAAACCCCTGACGGTTCCTATATTGCGGAACCTTCATAAAAAGCTGGGAATTCCTGCACAGATTTTACTGGCTTGATGAAATATTCTGTTGTATGTAAATTTAAATTTCATACCAACCATGAAAAACAAAAAACTCCTTCTTCTCCTATTTGCAACACTTCTTTCTGCAGGGATTTATGTTTCATGTAAAAGATTTGAATTTGAGAGAAAAACTTTAGTTTCCACTGATGAAATTTTATACTATGATGATAATGTAATTGCCAAAGGGACAATTTTTGATATAAGCCCAAATCCAAATATCACTGAATATGGTTTTTGTTGGGGAATTAATAGCACACCGACAATAAACGATAATAAAAAATCACATAGTATAACTAAAGAAAAAATTTCATTTATAGATACAATTCATTATTTAACGACAAAAAAATTTTATTTGCGAGCCTATGTTATAGATGGTGCAGATATTAAATATGGCGATGTGATATCTGTATATTTTACAGTGCAACAACGATTATATTCCAGTGAAACACCAAAACAAATTTATGATAGCGGAGTTTCAATAGATTCACTATATGGGAAGACCTATCAGGGAGGGTTGATTTTTTATTTAAACACAAGTACAGGATCCGGCCTTGTTTCTGCAGTTAGCGACCAAAGTACAAATGCACAATGGGGTTGTTATGGAACAGAAATTACAGGAGTTGATGGTACAGCAATCGGCACAGGAGAGCAAAACACAATCGATATTATAAATGGGTGTTCAGCAGTAGGTACTGCAGCAAAAATTTGTAGGAACTATTCAGGTGGTGGTTTTAATGATTGGTTTTTGCCATCAACAGGGGAATTACAAGCAATGTTTTCAAATTTATGTGCAAGAGGATTTGGTAATTTCCATTCATATTCTTACTTCTATTGGAGTTCAACGGAGGATAATTATATCGGTGCATGGGAGTTTGATTTCGTGTATCATGGTGTTCAGGGTAGATCTGATAAAACTAGTCAATTATATGTCCGAGCAGTTCGGGCTTTTTAAGTATTAACTAAATGTTATTTAATAACATGAAAAATTTAAAATTATGCTAATAAATTCTATAAAATTAGATGGGTTCAGATGTTTTGATACGCTAACTAACATCAATTTTTCAAAAATTACATTATTAACAGGTGCTAATAGTAGTGGTAAAAGTACCATCATTAAAAGTATTTTATTGATGCTGCAATCTATAGATTTTCCTTTTTATCTTTCACCTAATGGGAAATATATAAATTTAGGAGATTATAGCAATATTGTAAATAATACATTTTTCCCACCAGTAAACTATCCTGTAATGATTGATGCAGAATTCAATTCTGATTATTTTTATCCCAATTGCAATCTCATTAAATTGCACACATATTGGAAATGCAATGAAGTAAATGAAATGCCAGAGCTTTTTGAACTCAGTTTTGATTCTGGTATTTTTAATTTAGATTTTAAACTTGATCAATTCATTTATACTCTTTCTCTATCAAGTAAAACTGAACAATATTTAAGTACACATTTAAAGGATTATTTATTAAAAAAAGGTACAATAAAAAAATCTTTGAGTAATTCTCCTTTTTTTAGTTTTAAAAATGCAGAGTACTCCTCCTTAGAAAAAGCGTTTAAAGACTTTTTCTTTTTTAAAGGGCCTTATGTTAAAGATAGTTTCTCCCATTATTTATCTCATCGGTTTCAAATAATTGATGAGCATTTTAATTTTCTTGATTCATACAGGATTCCCCCCGAAAGGACATATTATCGTGAAATTAAAGATGAAAATAAAATACACCCAGACGGAAAAGGTTTTGCAGATCAGTTAATTGACTGGCAAGAGAAAGATACTAATAAAATTAAACTTAAGGAATTTACGACTGCTATGCGGGATATGGAATTATTTTCAGATTTAAAAATAACCAAATTATCTGGTGGTAAATTTGAAATAAAAGTAAAGGTTTTTAAATCTGGTAATGAAGTTTTGCTTTCAGATGCTGGGTATGGTGTAAGCAAAGTAATCCCGATAATTGTTGCAGATATTCAACTGCCTGAAAACTCTTTACTGGCAGTATCTGAACCTGAATTAGATTTACACCCAAGTGCTCAGGCAAAATTTGGAGATTATCTTGCAAAACAAATAAATGATAAGAAAAAACAAAAACAATATCTTATCGAAACACATAGCGAATATTTGCTTAATCGTTTACGATTGCTAATTGTGAAAGGTGAATTGAAACCTGATGATGTGGCAATTTATTATTTAGAAAATTCAGGTAAAGGAACAAAAACACATATAGTAGAATTTACAAAGGACGGTCAAATAAAAGGCGCGCCCAAAGGTTTTTTTGAAACCTATATGATAGATGTGATGGATATTGCAATGAACGCAAAGTAAGAAGTCAAAAGACACAAGCAGAAAAGATTACAACATGAAGGATATTTTTGTTGATACCAACATTGCAAAAAATCTTATAACTCCATTAAATCCGGAGTATAAAAAATTCCTGAACTGGTTGAACATTGAAGGGAGCCTTGTTGTATCCAATCATCTGCTTAGACAATGTAATTAAATAACTTGGTTATTTCGTAATTAAGTTTTATCTTTGCAATATGAAAGATGAAAAATTAATATCAGAACGAAACAAAATATTATCACCCTTTTTAGATGAAAAATCACGAAGGCTTTTATGT
>JACREX010000032.1 GCA_016212695.1 Bacteroidia bacterium | reverse complement strand
TATATTTACAAAGTAAAATTGTATCATACCGATACAAAAAAAGAATGGGACAAGGTAGTCGTCTTAAACAAAGCACAAAAAGAACTGGTAAAGGTTTTAAAGTGTAGTGTATAAAATTGAGGGTAAATTCAGGTAATTAACCTTAAAAATTTATTTGAATATGGAAAAAAGAACTATAGTTTCCATGCCGGGCGACGGTATCGGCAAACCGGTACTGGAAGAAGCGATCAGAGTGCTCGATGCAGTCGGCTTCGAAGCAAATTATGTGAATGGCGATATCGGTTGGGAATTCTGGCGCAAAGAAGGAAATCCGTTTCCCGACAGAACCATCAAATTACTGGAAGAACATAAACTGGGTTTATTCGGGGCCATCACATCAAAGCCGAAAGATAAAGCAGCCGCCGAACTTGCGCCTGAACTGCAGGGGAAAGGGATTCAATACTACAGCCCGATTGTTGCCATGCGACAGCATTTTGACCTTGATATCTGTATGCGGCCATGCAAGACATTCAAGGGAAATCCGTTGAATTTTATACGCAAAGGTGTGAATAATACGATCGAAGAACCTGTGGTGGATGCAATGATTTTCCGTCAGAATACAGAGTGTTTATATGGCGGCGTTGAGTGGACCAATCCGTCCGACAAGGTTTATGAAGCCCTGATGACCCATCCGAAATTTGTTGAAAATTTCAGTAAATGCCCGAGACCGGAACTCGCCGTATCAACAAGGATTTTTACGAAACATTATACAACGCGTATTGTTAAAGCTGCTTTTGAATATGCCAAAGCAAAAGGTTTTGATAAAGTTACGGTCTGTGAAAAACCAAATGTAATCAGGGAAACTTCAGGAATGATGCTTTTGATAGCCCAGGAAATGGCAAAGGCAGAATATCCCGGTATCAGGGTGGAAGATGTAAATATTGACGCGATGATGATGTGGATAACAAAAAATCCCGAAAATTATCATGTGATTGTTTCCGGTAATATGTTCGGGGATATTGTATCCGATGGTTTTGCCGGATTGGTAGGCGGATTGGGATTTGCCTGCAGCGCAAATATAGGACGGGAAGTAGCCGTATTTGAACCCACTCATGGCTCAGCTCCGAAATATGCCGGCTTCCCGGTTTCCATTGTGAACCCGGTTGCCATGATCATGTCTGCCTGCATGATGCTCGATCATATTGGCGAAAACGAGAAATCCGGCAGGATACAGAAAGCTGTTGCCAGCGTTGTAGAAGAAGGGAAAGTAAAAGCATATGATATGATGAAAATGTCTGGAAAGATCGATGTTGTCGAAAAAGGCGCTGCATCAACTAAGCAGATGGCAGATGCAATTATTGCCAAATTATAACCGGCCTGATAAAATATAAAACAAAAACGGTCATCTCTGCATGGGGATGACCGTTTTTTCAATGCTCTTTTAACTACTTCATTTTATCAAAAACATCTTTTATCACATCGCTGTACATAGCAAAAGTAGCAATGGCCCATGCATGCAACGCGAGAATTTCACTCGATTGAAGCCACTTTAAAGATTTCTTCAGCTCATTTGCGAAAAGGAACTTGTCAAAACTGACTTTCTGTAAAACCATTTTAGTATATTCCAGCATGGTTAAAAGATTTGGCTCTTATCTAAATATTGGTTGATTTTTATATATACTGTAATTTTGCTACCATATCAGGGTCAAGTTCACATGTAAAATGCCGCTTGACTGGACATCTATATGTCCTCTTTGAAAAATTCTCAATAAACCTTTTG
>JACREX010000049.1 GCA_016212695.1 Bacteroidia bacterium | reverse complement strand
TCAAGTAAATGTTTTAAATAACGTAGAAACCAACAGGCTTTCATGAACATTTTGAATAATAATTTGATAAACCTTCATAAACCCTTGAAAAATCAGCAACTCAATAGTAAAGTACTTTATCAAAGCGGATAAGCAGTTTTTATAAATATGAAAGTAGCGATACCAACAAGAAACGGAAATGTAGATGACCATTTTGGCCATTGTGAGTATTACACAATTTTTACCATCGAAGGTGGAAAAATAAGAAATGAAGAATCTTTTAAAGCACCGGAAGGCTGCGGTTGTAAATCTAACATAGCTCCAATTCTTGAGTCTATGGGTGTAACGGTAATGTTAGCCGGTAATATGGGCGAAGGAGCATTGAATGTTTTACACGCCAGCGGCATAGAGGTATATAGAGGCGCTAACGGAAATGTAAAAGATTTAATAAATTATTTTCTGTCCGGCAAAGTAACTGATAGTGGTATTGGTTGCACCAGTCATGAACAAGGCTGCCATAATGATTAACCCCCTATGTTTATTCACGAAACAAAAATCAGGGTTGGCTATGCCGACACTGACCAGATGGGCTATGCGCATCATTCCAATTATGCTAAATATTGTGAAACTGCACGATGGGAAGCCATGCGGGAACTGGGCATAAATTACAAAGAAATAGAAGAAAAAGGAATATTAATGCCTGTTATTTCCATGAAATTTGATTTTATAAAACCTGCTTTTTTCGATGATTTACTAACTGTGAAAACAATCATCAAAAATTTACCTAAAGCCCGCATGATATTTGAATACGAGCTTTACAATGAATCAGGTATCCTGATAAGTACTGCAGAAATTACACTTGCATTTATCAGGGAAGAAACCCGCAAAGCCTGTATTCCGCCGGAATATTGTTTGCAACCATTAATGGAATATTTTTTTGTTAAAGAATTTGTAAAATAAAAATTCATGTTCATTTATTGTGATTTAATGTTTAGGATTAAGAATAAGGCAATTTAGCCGTTTTTACTGATTTTTCTGAGCAGGTCTATTTTTTTAATTGCAATGTTTTTGCCCGAAATATTTATGATACCGTCTTATTTGAATTTTGAAATAACCCGCGCTGTATTTTCACGCGAAATACCGATTAATTCGGAAAGTTCCTGCCGGGTTAACGGTAGTTCAAAATGCTGGGAATTGCATATGTTTTCAGATAAATATAAAATCACATCTGCGAAACGGCCGTTGGTATTTTTCTGGCTCTGATTGATCAAACGGTAAAAATTATTCAGACTGTCCTTGCAGACATATACCAATAGTTCATATGCAAAATCGCCATTTTCCTTAACAAGTTTTTTAAATACATTAATGTCAATATAACAAATTTTTAAATCTTCCAGGGCGGTATATGAATAGTGATTTATTTTATCTCCGAATAAAGAATGTAATCCCATGTAAGATCGCTGTTTTATAATTTGCAGAATTTTTATTTTTTTATTAAGCCCCACGATAAATTCTTTCACATACCCTTTTTTTAAGTATATAATATGAGAATTTAAAATCCCGGAACGTAATATTATTTCTCCCTTTTTTATTTCTATTTCACGGCTGTTATTATTTAATAATCCTAATTGTTTTTCGTTCAAAACCGATACGGCGCAAGATTTATCCTTGCAGACGGAACAGTTGCTTTTTTCGGTACTTTCATATATACTATACATAGAATAGTTTTTGTAATTACGATTTTACAAAGTTCAGATAAAATTTGAAATTACATTTTTATTTGATATGTAATTATTAAAAAATGTGTCATATATCACAATCAGATTACAATATATATCACATTCCGGCAATAATATAAATCACAGTAATATCAAGCGTTTTGCGGGAAAAAGTATTCATCTTTGTGCGGTTAAAGTTTCAAAAAAATGCCTGTTTATCAAAAATTGTAATATTCGAATGAATGGATTATTCATAAAATTATATGAAAATAAAACTTGCATTACCGTCAGAAGATAAACTGAATATTTCCGATAGCCTGTTTAAAACATACTTTTTTAAAATAACAACTTTTGATACGGCAACTATTATTCATGAAGAATACCGGGAAACCTATACAATAATTGATGTTAATGCAGAGACTGAAAAAAATTATAAAAAAATTTATGAGATAATCGCTGATTGTGATGTAATCATATTCAGAACGATTAGCGAGAAATTTGCAAATTATTTAAAATCCCGGGAAAAGCAGGTTATAATAACACCCGAAAAAATTATAACCAATGCTGTTTTAAAATATGTTATCGAATATAATCAACGGGAAAGCAATACCTGTTGTTGCCCTTAAAAATAGTAGCGCATGGAATGATGAGAATGGAAAATTAAAAAAATGGATGATCAAGTAATAAAAATAGCAATCCCCGTATACAATGGAAAGATTATGGATCATATCGGGCTTTGTCCGTTTTATGTGATCTATTCTGTTGCATTTGGAAATATTTAAAGAGGAAACCTACACCGTGCCGGACGATTCCCGGACCAGCTCAAATGTTGCACTGCTACTGGCCCAGAATGGAGTAAAAATAATGCTTGCAGGAAAAATTGAAATGGAAGAAATAGAATTTTTAATTTTTCATGGAATTAAAGTTTACTGGAATTTCTTTGGGAGTGTGAAAGAAGCTATTAACAACTACCTTGAAAGCGATATATCTGAACATGAATGTAAAGAAAAAGGATTCGGCAAGACTTCAAAAAATTAAAATCATTGTTATATAAAAAAATTAATGGACACAAAAGATTTAGGATTTAATACAAAACTTATACATGCGGGAGAATTTAATGATGAGTTTGGAAGCGCAACCGTGCCTATTTATCAAACATCTACCTTTAAATTTAAAAGCGCACAACACGGCGCCGATTGTTTTGCAGGGAAAAGCGATGGGTATATTTATACGCGTATTGGAAATCCAACAATCAAAGCCTTTGAAAATAATATTGCAGAACTTGAAAATGGTTATGACGGTATTGCAACAAGTTCAGGAATGGCAGCCATAACAAGTGTTTATATGGCATTGCTCGGGGCTGGCAGCCATATTGTTAGTTCCGATGCTGTTTACGGCCCTGCCCGTGATGTTCTTGAACAAGATTTTACACGGTTCGATGTAAAAGCAAGTTTTGTTAATACTTCTAATATTGAAAACATTAAAACAGCTATTAAGCCAAACACAAAAGTCCTTTATATTGAAACACCGGCAAATCCTACAATGGATATTACAGATATTGCTGCTTGTGCCAAAATTGCAAAAGATCACAATTTAATATTAGTGGTTGACAATACTTTTTCTTCCCCCTACTTACAAAAACCCCTTGATTTAGGAGCTGATGTAGTATTACATTCCATTACAAAATTTATCAACGGACATGCTGATATCGTGGGTGGAGTTATTGTAACCAAATATGCGCCAATATATAAAAAAATTCGCCATTCTATGGTGTATATGGGCTGCAACATGGACCCACATCAGGCTTTTATGGTTATCAGAGGCGTAAAAACATTAGCCATCAGAATTGAAAGAGCGCAGGAAAATGCAATAAAAGTGGCAAAATTTTTACAAGCACATCCCAAAGTAGCATGGCTAAAGTATCCAGGCTTAGAATCACACCCTCAATATGAACTGGCTAAAACACAAATGAAAGGCTTTGGTTCTATGATGAGTTTTGGTTTAAAAGGCGGATTTGAAGCAGGAAAAAAATTAATGGACAATGTTCACCTGGCAATATTAGCTGTGTCTTTAGGCGGTGTTGAAACCCTTATTCAGCATCCCGCATCAATGACACATGCCGCAGTGAGCAAAGAGAATAAATTAGCTGCCGGCATAACGGATGATTTAATACGATTCTCTGTAGGCATTGAAGATGCAGAAGACATTATTGCAGATTTAAAACATGGATTGGAAAAGATATAATTTATGACTAACCATTTTGATAATGTTGCCCGTGATTGGGATAAAAATGTAATTCATATCAAAAGGACTAATGTAATTACAAGTGAGTTGCTAAATAATTTTACCGATTACTTGTTTAAATAATACAGGACCGCTCCCATATCTCTCTGCAATCTTTAGCAAAGCAAGCGCTGCATATCTTGTTTTCTTCGATAACATTCAAAAAAATTTTGTTGCAAAAACAAAATAAATACAATGTTCTTGTTTAAAAAGAAATATTAATATATTTGTTCATTCGTCCTATTGATAAACTGAAATATTCATAATCTATTAACCATCAATTCTTATAAATATGTTAAAAAAAGGATTTAATACCAAAGCCCTTCATGAAGGACATCTGGAATTCAGCCCCGATTCAGTGTCAGTACCTATTTACCAGTCTGTAGCTTATCCCTACCTTGACGCCAAGGAAGCGGCCGCCATATTTGCTGCAGAAAAACCCGGCTTTACATACGGCAGATGGGATAATCCCACAGTGATGGTTTTTGAAAAAAGAATGGCCGCCCTCGAAAACATGGAAGCTGCAATAGCCACATCATCGGGTATGGCTGCTATTTTGTTATTGTGCCATCACATGCTGGAAGCCGGCGATGAAATTGTTTCATCCAACAGGGTTTACGGCGGTACATTTTCCTTATTCGATGTGGGCTTGAAAAAAATGGGGATCAAAGTGAACTGGGTAAAAAATCCTGAAAATTTCGATGAATGGGAAAAAGCCATCAGTAAAAAAAACAAATTCGTATATGTCGAATCGCCCAGCAATCCTTCGTTATATATTGCCGATCTTCCTGCATTATCAAAATTAGCAAAATCGCACAAGCTCCCGTTTATCGTTGACAACACGATTACATCGCCGGCATTGCAGCAACCTGTGAATTTCGGAGCCGATGCGATTATTCACTCAACCACAAAATATATTTGCGGAAATGCATCCAGCCTTGGCGGGATTATTTGCGGTTCAAAGAAATTAATCGAAGACGGAATCCGCAAAGGGCCTATGCGTTATATGGGTCCTTCCATGGCGCCAATGAATGCTTGGTTGAGCATTATGGGACTTGAAACCTTATCATTGAGGATGGAACGCCATTGCAATAATGCGCTGGCTGTAGCTAAATTTTTAGAAAAACACTCTCTGGTAGAATCAATAAATTACCCGGGCCTGGCTTCCAATCCGTATCATAAACTAATGAAAAAACAAATGACTTCATGCGGTTCTCTGATGTCTTTTGTTTTAAAAGGAAATTACAACGATGCCACCCGTTTTATTGACTCTTTGAAAGTAATTATTCATGCCACCCATTTGGGAACCAGCAAAACCATTGTTACGCATCCTGCATCCACTACGCATTCGGCATTGGGTGAAACAGAAATGAAAAAGGCAGGAATTTCTCCAACCCTAATAAGGTTTTCAGTGGGTTTGGAAGACGAACATGATTTGATTGAAGACATCCGCCATGCTCTCGAAAATGTTGCAAAAAAGAAAACTCACCCTGCCCATCCTTCCCTGTCGAGGCTCCTGTATTGAATGGCTTCTGCAAGATGATTGGATAAAATATTTTCACTTTTATCGAGATCGGCTATAGTGCGCGAAACCTTTAATATGCGATCATATGCCCTGGCTGATAATCCTAACCTTTCCATAGCGGTTTTCAAAAGCGTTTGTCCCGCCTGATCAATAGCACAATATTTCTTTAACAGTTTGGACGACATCTGTGCATTACAATGAATATCTTTTTCTGATGCAAACCGATGTTCCTGGATTTTCCGCGCTTCGATCACACGCGTCCTGATGGCTTCGCTGTTTTCCGATGCCCTGATTTCAGAAAGTTTTTCAAACGGAACCGGCACCACTTCGAGATGAATGTCTATCCGGTCTAACAGCGGACCTGAAATTTTATTCAGATATTTTTGTACAACACCGGAAGTACACATACATTCTTTTTCCGGATGATTATAAAATCCGCATGGACAGGGATTCATCGAAGCCACAAGCATAAAACTTGCCGGATATTCAACCGAGAATTTCGCCCTTGAGATGGTTACAACGCGGTCTTCGAGGGGTTGCCTCATCACTTCCAGAACGGTTCGTTTAAATTCCGGCAATTCATCCAGAAATAACACGCCGTGGTGCGCAAGCGATATTTCTCCGGGCTGTGGAAATGCGCCGCCTCCGACTAATGCCACATCGGAAATGGTATGATGCGGAGAGCGGAACGGGCGAATGGTAATTAACGAAGTATCCCTTCCTACTTTTCCTGCCACAGAATGTATTTTTGTCGTTTCCAGCGCTTCGTGCAGTGAAAGCGGTGGAAGTATTGTGGGTATACGTTTTGCAAGCATGGTTTTTCCCGCTCCGGGAGGGCCAATCATAATAATATTATGACCGCCTGCTGCAGCAACTTCCAATGCACGCTTTACATTTTCCTGGCCTTTCACATCGGAAAAATCGAAATCATAATTATTAACCGTTGCATAAAATTCTTCCTGCGTGTTTACAATGGTTTGCTCAATCTTTGCTTCGCCGTTAAAAAAATCTATCACCTGTTTTATATTATCTACGCCAAGCACTTCAAGGCCGCTTACAACCGCAGCTTCCCGTGCATTATGCACAGGTAAAATAAAACCTCTGAATCCTTCTTCTTTCGCCTGAACTGCTATGGGTAATACTCCTTTAATAGGGTTCAGCCCGCCATCAAGCGAGAGTTCTCCCATGATAATATATTTATTAATATCGCTGGATTTAATTTGTTCTGAGGCCGCCAGTATTCCTATCGCAATGGTAAGATCATACGCAGAGCCTTCTTTGCGGATATCTGCAGGAGCCATATTGATTACCACTTTCTTCCCGGGTATTTTATAATCATACAGCCGCAATGCAGAATCAATCCGTTGCTGGCTTTCTTTCACGGCAATATCCGGAAGCCCGACTAAATAAAAATTGATACCCTGCGAGATATTCACTTCAACGGTTATGGTTGTTGCATTGATTCCATGAACGGCGCTCCCATATGTTTTAATAAGCATTCTTTAAGTTTAAAGTTTGATGTTTGATGTTTTTAAATCAATCCTAAGTTCAGTTTCTGCTCGATGTAATGAATAAGCGTGTGGATAATTTTTATATGGATCTCCTGCACCCTGTCGGAATATTCCGAATAGGGAGCACGGATTTCAATATCACAAACTGAAGCCAATTTACCCCCGTCTTTTCCTGTAAGCCCGATTACAAACATACCATTAGATTTGGCTGTTTCCGCAGCTTTAACGATGTTCCCGGAATTTCCGCTGGTGCTGATGGCGAGAAGTATATCGCCTTTTGTTCCTAAACTTTCTATAAAACGGGAGAATATAAATTCGTATCCATAATCATTGGCTGTGCATGTGATATAGGAGGGATCTGATATGGCAATTGCAGGTAGTGAAGGCCTATCTTTTCTGAATTTTCCGGATAACTCCTCGGCAAAATGCATGGCATCGGTCATGGAACCGCCATTTCCGCAGGAAATTACTTTATTCCCGCTGCGGAATGCTTTTACCATTTCATCTCCGACTTTTTCTATAGCAGAAATATTCTTGCTGTCTGCCAAAAATTTTTCAATAATATTTAATGCTTCGGATAAATCTCCTCTAATCATATCGGTTGCCATAAGGTTGAGTTTTTATCTTATACACAAAACGGTGTAAATTTATACATTTCTATTACAAGTCCCAAGTCCCAAATTTCAAGTCCTAAGCCCCAAGAGATTTGTATTTTCCTTCTTGGAATTTGGAATTTAAGGCTTGGAATTTGGAGCTTAAAAAATGTACTGTGCTTCGGCAAACTCAGTATAAATTTTATCCCGTTTTAAGTCTGTATTATTTTCCAAATGTAGGAAAACATATACATTTTCAAAAATTAAAAAAAGACTCACCGGTTTCGATGAGTCTTTTTATGATTTATTTTAATTTAATTTACTATTAACTTCTAAGGGTAAGATCAATGGTAATGCCGCTGATGGTAATCGTTACTTTATTGTCGCAGGTATCGGTATCGCCAAAGTTGATAGTTTTGGTAACCCCGTTTTGCGTGATAGTGATAGTGCCTTTAGTAATTGGCAGCATATCCGGGCAATATCTGAAAAGAAGGGGTGTGTTCTGGCTTATGACGGCTGAATAGGTAGAACCCTTTGAGTTAGTACCGGAGTTTGATCCCCAGAGTTCATATTTAAAATTACCGATATCGCTTTGTACAAGTTCATCAAATCCAGCTATCCAACTGATATATCTGTCCGTAGACCAGGTCATGGTTTCGCTATTTGCAAACGTGAATTTCATATTGGTAGCAACAACATGGAACTTCGGACCGCCCGCAGAATTAACGCCGTCGTAGGTAACAGTAATGGTTCCTTCATACTTAACTCCTTTTACTTTGTAATTGTTAAAAGTAACGGTTAAAGAAGTTCCTGGAGCGGGATCTTTTTTCCAGGGGCCTGAAAATTCAGCATAAATAATACCGCTTCTGTTGGCTTTTTCAGCAAGGTCGGCAGCAGTAGTGCCTGTAATCAGATCAAAATTAATTGTCATTTTCTTGGGCCAGCCGGTGTTTTGATTTAATACTTCCACCGTGATGTAATAAGGGCGTGTTTTAATACCTTCATCGTTAATACCGTAGTTATTAACTGAAGTAAAAGTCTGGGTGATGGATTGCTGGGCATATACATCATCCTGGGCAGTTTGGTAATCACTTTCCGGATTGGGAGTTGTTTCTTCTCTCTTCTTGCAGGAGAAAGTAACAGCGCCAGCCAGAATAAACAATACAAATAATTTCAACAGGTTCTTTTTCATAGATTATAGTATTAAATTAATAAGATAATTCCATACATAAATTAAAGACTCAAAAACCATGCAAAAGGTTGCCTTGATATTTATTTTTTTTTTAAGCCTGCGCCGTAGGACCGCCGAAATTCATAGGAATCACAGGCGTATCAACAACTTTTATAGCGCCGTTCACAGACTCGAATTTGGTAATATTGTCTTTTAAAGCAAACAACAGGCGTTTTGCATGTTCCGGGGTCAGGATGATCCTGGAGTTCACCTTTGCTTTGGGTACGCCGGGCATAATCCGGATAAAATCAATAACAAATTCTGAATTGGAATGCGTGATAACCGCAAGATTGGAATATACTCCCTGGGCTACATCCTCGCTCAATTCAATATTTATCTGGTTTTGGTTAACATTTTTTTCTTCCATAGTTTAATTTAGGATTTAGGATTTACGATTTACGATTTACGATTTACGATTTACGATTTGACCGAACACTGAGCCCTGAGCCTGTCGAAGGGTCGAAGTGTACGATTTACGATTTGAATTTTCACATTTTCTAATCGGATTATTTGTCTTCTTCCACGGCAACCTTTCCGGATTTTGTATGCGCCATCAGGCTTTCATACTCTTCTTTCGATCCTACAATAATCTTTTCATAACCCCGGAAGCCGGTTCCTGCAGGTATCAGATGACCTACAATAACATTTTCTTTCAGGCCTTCAAGCGAATCAACCTTGCCCAATATGGCGGCTTCGTTCAGAACCTTGGTGGTTTCCTGGAAGGATGCGGCAGATATAAAGCTGTGCGTCTGCAACGATGCTTTTGTGATACCCTGCAATATCTGGCTGGAAGTTGCGGGAATAGCATCGCGGGCGTCAACTAATTTAAGGTCTTTTCTCTTTAGCATTGAATTTTCGTCACGCAGTTTTCTGGCAGTGATAATCTGACCTGGTATAAATGCTTTTGAATCGCCTGCTTCAACAACCACTTTCTTTCCATAGATAAAATCGTTTTCATCCATGAATTCCCATTTGTCTACCACCTGGCCTTCTAAGAATTTTGTATCGCCAGGGTCATCGAGCAATACTTTACGCATCATCTGGCGGACAATAATCTCAAAATGCTTGTCATTGATTTTAACACCCTGCAGACGGTAAACTTCCTGAACTTCGTTTACAATATATTCCTGAACTTTGGTAGGCCCTTTAATAGCAAGGATATCAAGCGGAGTAATAACGCCATCCGATAACGGAGTGCCTGCTTTCACATAATCGTTTTCCTGAACAAGAATTTGTCTTGAAAGAGGGACTAAATATCTCTTGATCTCATCTGCTTTAGATTTAATCATGATTTCCCTGTTGCCGCGTTTCACCTTTCCGAAGGATACTTCTCCGTCAATTTCTGCTACAATGGCGGGGTTAGACGGGTTTCGCGCCTCGAACAATTCAGTAACCCTGGGCAAACCGCCGGTGATATCGCCCGATTTGCCAACAGCTCTTGGAATTTTTACGATTACCTGGCCTGCAGTTACCTTGTCTCCTTCATTCACTATAATGTGAGAGCTAACCGGCAAATTATACATTTTTAAAACATCCTTGTTTTTATCTACAATTCTCACACCCGGATTTTTGGATTTGTCTTTTGATTCGGTAATCACTTTTTCCCTGTACCCTGTGTGTTCATCAGCTTCCTCACGGTATGTAATATTTTCGATTACATTTTCAAATGATATTTTACCTGTGGATTCAGAAATAATCACTGCATTGAACGGATCCCATTCGCAGATCAGGTTGCCTTTTTTAACTAAGTCGCCGCTCTTGATATACAACTTTGATCCATATGGGATGTGATTTGTCGTTAAGGTGATGCCGGTATTTTTATCAACAATTTTTAATTCAGACAAACGGCTGATTACTATGTGCGCTTTCTTTCCGGTTTCATCTATTCTTTCGACAGTTCTTAGATCTTCAATATCTGTGATACCGTCATATCTTGAAATAATGTTTGATTCTGCAGAAATGTTCGATGCGGCGCCCCCGACGTGGAATGTACGAAGGGTAAGCTGTGTGCCCGGTTCACCGATTGACTGGGCGGCAATAACTCCTGTTGCTTCTCCTATCTGAACCATACGGCCTGTAGAAAGATTTCTCCCGTAACATTTTGCGCAAACACCTTTCTTTGATTCGCAGGTAAGCACCGACCGGATTTCGACCTGCTCTATCGGGGAATTTTCAATGGCCTCGCTTTTCGTTTCTGTTAACTCTTCTCCTGCAGAAATGATCAATTGGCCTGTGAAGGGATGGTATATGTCATGAACCGTTGTTCTGCCCAATATCCTGTCATATAATGATTCTACAACTTCTTCATTATTTTTAATGGCTGTTGCCGCCAAACCCCTCAATGTCCCGCAATCGTCTTCGGTAATGATTACATCCTGCGAAACATCCACGAGGCGGCGGGTCAGATAACCGGCATCAGCGGTTTTAAGGGCTGTATCGGCAAGACCTTTTCTCGCGCCGTGCGTTGAAATAAAATATTCCAGAACGGATAGTCCTTCTTTAAAATTAGAAAGTATCGGGTTTTCAATAATCTCAGAACCTGAAGAGCCTGATTTCTGCGGTTTCGCCATCAACCCTCTCATACCCGAAAGCTGTCGGATCTGTTCTTTAGAACCCCTTGCGCCGGAATCGAGCATCATATAAACAGGATTAAATCCATGGTTGTTTCCTGAAAGCTGTTTCATCAAAGAAGTTGTCAACTTTGCATTGGTATGTGTCCAGATATCAATAATCTGGTTATAACGTTCATTATTTGTAATAAATCCCGCATTATAATTCAATACCACCTCATCAACCTGGTCGTATCCTTCCTGGATAAGAGAAACTTTTTGATCGGGAATTATCACATCATCAAGATTAAATGATAATCCGCCCTGGAAAGCAAGTTTAAATCCTAAATTTTTAATTTCATCGAGGAATTTTGCAGTAGATGCCGTACCGGTTTTCTTCAGAACTTTTCCGATGATATCACGAAGTGATTTTTTTGTCAACACCTCGTTGATATATCCATATGCTTGGGGAACAACCTGATTAAACAATACCCGCCCAACAGTTGTTTCAATTAATTTATTTACTAGTTTCTCATTTTCGACATCCCATGTTTTTACTTTCACAATTGCGTGAAGGTCAACTTTATTTTCATTATAAGCAATAATCACTTCTTCGGGAGAATAAAATACCAGACCCTCTCCTTTAACCACATGTTCTTTTGAATTTTTTCTTGCCTTAGTCATATAATATAACCCAAGCACCATGTCCTGTGAAGGAACTGTTATGGGCGCGCCATTGGCAGGGTTTAAAATATTATGGGACGACAACATCAGCAACTGCGCTTCAAGAATAGCGGCATTGCCTAAAGGTAAATGAACGGCCATCTGGTCTCCGTCGAAGTCGGCATTGAATGCCGTACAGACCAATGGGTGAAGCTGTATCGCTTTCCCCTCTATAAGCTTTGGCTGGAATGCCTGTATCCCGAGACGGTGCAGTGTTGGAGCGCGGTTTAGCAATACCGGGTGTCCCTTGAGTACATTTTCAAGAATATCCCATACAACCGGGTCTTTTCTGTCTACAATTTTTTTTGCAGATTTTACGGTTTTAACAATTCCTCGTTCAATAAGTTTTCTTATGATAAAGGGTTTATATAATTCAGCAGCCATTTCTTTGGGAAGACCGCATTCGTGTAATTGCAATTCCGGTCCGACAACGATAACCGAACGTGCGGAATAGTCAACGCGTTTACCTAACAAATTTTGACGGAAACGGCCCTGTTTACCCTTGAGGCTGTCGCTTAATGATTTCAGAGGCCTGTTCGCTTCTGTTTTAACGGCATTTGATTTTCTTGAGTTATCCAATAAAGAATCAACTGCTTCCTGAAGCATACGTTTCTCGTTTCTTAAAATCACTTCCGGAGCTTTGATCTCGATCAATCGTTTTAAACGATTATTCCGGATGATCACCCTTCTGTAAAGGTCGTTTAGATCGGATGTTGCAAATCTGCCCCCGTCGAGCGGAACCAGCGGCCTTAATTCCGGAGGGATAACCGGGATCACGCGCATTACCATCCATTCCGGTCTGTTCTTTCCTTTTGAAAGCCTGAAAGCTTCGACAACCTGCAGTCTCTTCAATGCCTCGCTCTTTCTCTGCTGCGAGGTTTCTTTACCGGCTTTGTCCCTCAGGTCGTACGATAATTCGTCAAGATTTATGCGTGAAAGCAACTCATAAATCGCTTCAGCGCCCATCTTTGCAATAAACTTGTTGGGGTCAGAGTCTTCGAGTAAATGATTGTCTTTGGGTAATAAATCAACAATCTCTACATATTCTTCTTCTGTAAGGAAATCTAAGTAATTAACACCGTCAATTTTTTTAACGCCCGGATTAATGACCACATATCTTTCGTAATAAACTATCGAATCTAATTTTTTTGAAGGAAGACCTATAAGGTATCCTATTTTGTTTGGCATGGTCCGGAAATACCAGATATGAGCAACAGGAACAGTAAGGCTAATATGCCCCTGTCTCTCTCTTCTCACCTTCTTCTCTGTTACTTCAACACCGCACCTGTCGCATACAATACCCTTATATCTGATCCTTTTATATTTTCCGCAATGGCATTCGTAATCTTTTACAGGGCCAAAAATCCGTTCGCAGAACAAACCGTCTCTTTCCGGCTTGTAAGTACGGTAATTAATCGTTTCGGGTTTCAATACTTCGCCGCTGGAACGTTCCAGTATTTCTTCAGGAGAAGCCAACCCGATAGAGATTTTTGTAAAATTGCTCTTTACTTTTGTATCCCTTTTAAAAGCCATATTCTAAGATTTTAGATTTACGATTTACGATTTACGATTTACGATTTTAAAAAGTTCAGAGTTGAAAGTATACTGCAAACGGTTACAAATTTAACTTTTATTGAACAGACATTGTCAAATTGTTATATTGCTAAATTGTTATAAATCAATCATTAATAGTCTATGTGATAATTAAAATAATCATTTAACAATGTCAACAATTTAACCATTTAAAGTATAACTATATATTAAATAACTTTTTACTTTTTGCTTTTAGCTGAATATTATTCCAGGTTAACGCTTAAACCCAGGCCCCTCAATTCATGTAATAATACATTGAACGATTCCGGAATACCGGGAATAGGCATGGGTTCGCCTTTTACAACAGATTCGTATGTTTTTGCACGACCTATGATATCATCCGATTTCACTGTGAGAATTTCCTGGAGAATATTTGCAGCGCCAAACGCTTCGAGCGCCCAGACTTCCATTTCCCCGAATCTCTGGCCGCCAAACTGTGCTTTACCGCCGAGAGGCTGCTGTGTAATCAGGGAATACGGACCGATAGAGCGGGCATGCATCTTGTCGTCAACCATATGGCCTAATTTCATCATATAGATGATACCCACCGTTGCCGGCTGATCAAATTTTTCACCGGTTCCTCCATCGTACAAATAGGTTTTACCGTATTGCGGGATACGGGCCTTATCAGTATATTTTGTGATTTCTTCGAGAGAAGCCCCATCGAAAATCGGTGAAGCAAATGTCATGTTCAATACTTTGCCTGCCCAACCCAGAACCGTTTCATAGATTTGTCCAAGATTCATACGGGAAGGAACGCCCAATGGGTTGAGAACAATATCCACAGGAGTGCCATCTTCGAGGAACGGCATATCTTCATCGCGGACAATTTTTGCCACAATACCTTTGTTCCCGTGACGGCCCGCCATTTTATCGCCCACTTTTACTCTTCTTTTGTTTGCGATATAGACTTTTGCCAACTGTACAATCCCGTTGGGAAGTTCATCTCCGATGGTAATGTTATATTTTTTTCGTTTGTAGGTTCCTTCTATTTCTTTAAATTTGATATTATAATTATGCAGAACCGTTTTTATAATATCATTTTTATCTTTATCCGTAGTCCATTTATTTGGATTAACATTCTGGAAATTTATATCCTGAAGTATCTTAAGCGTAAATTTAGTGCCCTTTGAAATAATATCGGCATTATAATAATCTTTTACACCCTGCGATGTTTTACCATTTACAAGGTTAAAGAGTTTGTCGACAAGATTAGTGTTTAATTCAATAAGTTTTGTATTAAATTCTTCTTCAACCTTTTGCAGCAGGGCCTTTTCAGATACTTTAGATTTTCTGTCTTTAACCTGTTTTGAAAATAATTTTTTATCAATAACAATACCGTTTAAAGACGGGGATGCTTTTAAAGAAGCGTCCTTTACATCGCCTGCTTTATCTCCGAATATGGCTCTTAATAACTTTTCTTCGGGCGAGGGGTCTGATTCTCCTTTTGGCGTGATTTTACCAATCAGAATATCTGCGGGTTGAACATTGGCGCCAACCCTGATAATACCATTTTCATCAAGGTTTCTGGTAGCAACTTCGCTTACATTGGGGATATCGGATGTCAGTTCTTCAAGTCCTCGTTTTGTATCCCGAACCTCAAGCTGATGTTCTTCGATATGGATGGATGTAAAAAAATCGTCGCGAACAACCTTTTCGGAAAGTACGATAGCATCCTCAAAATTATAGCCCTTCCACGGCATAAATGCGACCATCAGATTCTTTCCCAAAGCAAGTTCTCCATTTTTAGTTGCAAAACCCTCGGTAAGTATGGTTCCCTTTTTAACCTTGTCGCCCTTTCGAACAATGGGTCTCAGGTTAATACAGGTACTTTGATTTGTCTTTTTAAATTTAGGTAATTTATAATGCCTGAGAGTATCTTCAAAACTTACAAATTTTTCAATTTCAGACTGGTGATATCTGATTGTGATTTCATTGGAATCTACATAATCCACAACGCCTTCACCTTCTGCCATAAGAAGCATACGCGAATCTTTTGCAACATTTGCTTCAATTCCTGTTCCGATAATCGGCGCATCAGGACTAACCAGCGGTACAGCCTGCCGCATCATGTTAGATCCCATCAACGCACGGTTTGCGTCATCGTGTTCAAGGAAGGGGATCAGCGATGCAGCAATAGAAGAAATCTGATTCGGAGCAACGTCCATTAGATGAACTTCGGTTGCTTCGGCCAGCGGAAAATCGCCTTCAAATCGTGATTTTACCCTGGGATTAATAAAAGCGCCATTTTCTTTTATTTCTGCATTTGCCTGCGCTATTATTTTGGCTTCTTCTTCTTCGGCGCTTAAATAAATTACATCGTTATTATTAAGATGCACCTTCCCTCGATCCACCTTTTTATATGGAGTTTCAATAAAGCCCAATTTATTAATCTTGGCATACACGCATAACGATGAAATCAACCCGATATTCGGACCTTCGGGCGTTTCGATCGGGCAAAGTCTTCCATAATGCGTATAATGAACATCTCTGACTTCAAAACCGGCACGTTCCCTGGATAAACCACCCGGGCCCAAAGCAGACATTCTTCTTTTATGAGTCATTTCTGCCAGAGGATTTGTTTGATCCATGAACTGCGATAACTGGTTGGTTCCAAAGAATGAATTAATAACAGAAGACAGGGTTTTTGAATTAATCAGATCAATGGGAGTGAAAACCTCATTATCGCGGACATTCATTCTTTCCCTGATGGTTCTCGCCATTCTGGCAAGGCCCACACCAAACTGGTTTGCTAGTTGTTCTCCTACGGTTCTGACTCTCCGGTTGCTTAAGTGGTCAATATCGTCAACATCAGCCTTAGAGTTAATCAGTTCGATTAAATATTTTATAATCTCAATAATATCTTCTTTAGTAAGAATCTTTGTATCGCTGGATATTTCAAGACCCAGCTTCTTGTTAATCTTGAATCTTCCGACATCGCCCAGATCGTACCGTTTATCGGAGAAAAACAATTTTTCGATAACATCTCTTGCGGTAGATTCATCCGGAGGTTCGGAATTTCGCAACTGGCGATAGATATAATAAATTGCTTCTTTCTCTGAGTTACAAGGGTCTTTCTGAAGCGTATTATAAATGATCGAAAAATCTGTCTGAATGCTGAGTTCTTTGTGAAGAAGTATCGTCTTAGCGCCTGAATCAAGAATTGAGTCAATATGATCGGGTTCGATGATCGTTTCACGATCAATAATCACTTCATTTCTTTCTATAGATACGACTTCTCCGGTATCTTCATCCACAAAATCTTCGATCCATGATTTCAGTACGCGTGCGGCTAATTTTCTTCCGATAATTTTTTTAATGCCGGTTTTTGAAACCTTGAATTCATCGGCCAGATCGAAAATTTCCAACACGCTTTTATCGCTTTCAAATCCGATAGCTCTCAACAAAGTGGTAACCGGCAATTTTTTCTTCCGGTCAATATACGCATACATCACATTGTTGATGTCTGTGGCAAATTCAATCCATGAACCCCTGAAGGGAATAATCCTTGCCGAATATAATTTGGTTCCGTTCGTGTGAATGCTTTGCCCGAAAAACACACCCGGCGATCTGTGCAACTGAGAAACAATAACCCGTTCAGCGCCGTTGATCACAAAGGTTCCCCTTTCGGTCATATACGGCACGGTGCCTAAATACACATCCTGAATTACCGTATCGAAATCCTCATGTTCCGGATCGGTACAATACAATTTCAGTTTTGCTTTCAGGGGGACGCTATAGGTAAGTCCTCTTTCAAGACATTCCTCAATAGTATATCGGGGCGGGTCAACATAATAGTCTATAAATTCTAATACAAAATTGTTTCGTGTATCGGTTATTGGGTAATTTTCAGCAAATACTTTAAATAAGCCTTCGTTTTTTCTGTTTTCAGGCGTTGTTTCAAGTTGGAAAAAATCCCGGAAGGATTTTAATTGTATTTCAAGAAAATCGGGGTATTCTAACTGGTTTTTAGTTTTAGAAAAGCTTATTCTCTGGTTCTGGATAACATTAATTTTTGCCATAGACGATATAGATTTAATTGAACCTAAATTAGAATACACAAAAAGGCTTAGAGTCTAATCAACATCAGACTCTAAACCTGCAAACAGTTATTACTGATATGTTATTTAAGTTCAACCTCTGCTCCTGCATCTATTAACTGGCCTTTGACAGATTCCGCTTCTTCTTTCGATGCGCCTTCTTTAATTATTGCTTCAGGAGCTTTGTCAACTAATTCTTTAGCTTCTTTTAATCCGAGACCGGTAATATCCTTCACTAATTTAACAATTTGTAATTTAGCTCCGCCGGGAGATTTCAGAACCACATTAAATTTTGTTTTTTCTTCTGCTGCAGCGCCGCCGGCACCGGCAACAGGTCCGGCAGCAACAACAGTTGCAGCGGCTGCCGGCTCAATGCCGTATTCTTCTTTTAAAATTTTTGCCAATTCATTTACTTCTTTTACAGTCAAGTTTACCAACTGTTCTGCAAACGCTTTTAAATCTGCCATTTTCCTATAGTTTTAAATTTGTTACTATTATTTTTCTCTTTCAGAAAGTGTTTTAACAACACCGGATAATATATTGCCGCCAGACTGAAGTGAAGAAACGAGGTTCTTCATCGGCGACTGCAGCAATAGGATGATGTCTCCTATTAATTCTTCTTTGGATTTGAGGGTTGCTAATGCATCCAGTTCCTTATCGCCTAAGTATAAAGATTCCTCAACAAAAGCTGCTTTTAATACAGGCTTCTCTTCTGTTCTTCTAAAATCTTTAATGAGTTTGCCGGGAGCGTTGGCCGTATTCGAAAGCATAATAGACGTAGCTCCTTTTAAAATTCCTGTGAATAGGGTACTGTCTTTCCCCGCCTTGTCCAAAGCAAGTTTCAACAGAGTGTTTTTGGCAACGATCAATTTGATATTTTTATCAAAACATATCCTTCTTAACTTGCTTGTCTTTTCGGCATTTAAGTCAGAGGCATCCGTGAGATAAAAATGTGTGTAATTTTTAATCTCTTTTGCCAGATTTTCGATAATTTTATTTTTATCTTCCTTTTTCATAATATCTTCTCCATGTCTTATTTTTTTACTCGACAAAAGTCTTGGCATCTATTGCAATACCAGGACTCATTGTACTGGAAAGATAAACACTCCTAATGTAAGTGCCTTTTGCGGATGAAGGCTTTAACTTTATAATTGTTTGTAACAGCTCCTTTGCATTATCTACAATTTTTTCGGCGGTGAAAGATGCTTTACCGACTGAGGCATGGATAATGCCATACTTGTCAACCTTAAAATCTATCTTTCCTTTTTTAACTTCTTCAACAGCTTTGCCGATTTCTGTTGTAACCGTGCCGGTTTTAGGATTTGGCATCAAACCCCTGGGGCCGAGGATTCGTCCCAGCGCTCCGATTTTACCCATTACCTGGGGCATTGTGATAATAATATCCACATCGGTCCAACCGCCTTTAATCTTTTCGATATACTCTTCCAAGCCAACATAGTCAGCTCCGGCAGCTTTTGCTTCGGCTTCCTTATCGGGCGGGCATAATACCAAAACCCGGATAACTTTTCCTGTGCCATGAGGAAGGGTAACAATACCTCTGACCATCTGGTTTGCCTTCCTGGGATCAACACCCAAGCGAACGTCTAAGTCAACCGATGCATCAAATTTGGTATATGTAATTTCCTTCAGCAGCGTGGATGCTTCGGGCAATGTATATTGTTTCTCGCTATCTACCTTGCTTAACGCTAATTTTCTCTTTTTTGAAAGTGCCATTGTTCAAATAATTTAAAACGGAGAATCTCCTTTAATTGTAATACCCATACTTCTTGCAGTTCCTGAAACCATCTTCATGGCTGATTCAATAGTAAAACAATTCAGGTCGGGCATTTTTTCCTTTGCAATCTGCTTTACCTGTTCCCATGAAACAGAACCTACCTTTTTTCTGTTTGACTCTGCAGAACCTGATTTCAGTTTGGTTGCCTCAAGCAGTTGGATAGCGACCGGCGGATTTTTAACAATAAAATCAAAAGATTTATCAGCATATACGGTAATGATCACAGGCAATACCTTACCTGCCTTGTCCTGGGTTTTTGCATTAAACTGCTTGCAAAACTCCATAATGTTCACACCTTTTGAACCCAGCGCCGGCCCTACGGGTGGAGATGGATTTGCCGTACCGCCTTTAATTTGTAATTTTATTAATCCCGCAACTTCTTTTGCCATAATCTAACAATATTTTATCTATTCTTTTTCTACCTGCAGAAAACTTAATTCCAATGGAGTTTTTCTTCCGAAAATCTTTACCATTACCTTGAGTTTCTTTTTCTCATTATTTACTTCTTCAATAACTCCTTTAAAACTGTTGAACGGGCCATCAATTACTTTCACTTCTTCACCGACTTTAAAAGCAATGCTAAGTTCCTCACTGCTTTCCGCCAGTTCATCAACTTTTCCAAGGATTCTGTTCACCTCGGCCAGTCTCAGGGGAATAGGGATTCCGCTTTTTGAACCCAGAAAACCAATAACCCCTGTTATGTTTTTTATAGTATGAATTACTTCTCCCGTTAAATCGGCTTCGATTAAAATATAGCCCGGGAAATAATTTCTTTCTTTACTGATCTTTTTGCCTTTTCTGATCTGGTAAACTTTTTCTGTAGGTATTAAAACCTGAGCGACAGAACTCTGCATTTTCAGGCGGGAAATTTCAGATTCAATATATTCTTTCACCTTCTTTTCCTTACCGCTGATAGCCCGGACTACATACCACTTTTTATCTGCTTCGCTCATTTTTACCTGACAGACTGACTATTAATAAAACATGCTGTATATAAGCTTTAACAAACTACTGAAAGAAGTATCCATCACATATATTACAATGGCAATAACAAGTGATGCAACCATAACCACTATTGCGCTTCCCTGCAAATCTGTCCAAGACGGCCACGATACTTTATTCATCAGTTCGTTATAAGTCTCTTCGAAATATAATTTAATTTTTTTCATCGCCGGTTTCTTTGCACGGGAGGAGGGACTCGAACCCCCAGCCAACGGTTTTGGAGACCGCTACTCTACCAATTGAGCTACACCCGTAGCAATTTTAATTAGTTGAATCTGCTAATACATATTGCATTAATCGCAAATCTCAATTACCTGTCCTGCGCCTACTGTTCTGCCGCCTTCGCGGATAGCAAAACGTAAATTCAGGTTAATGGCAACTGCATAAATCAGATCAACAGTGATGGTAACATTATCACCCGGCATAACCATTTCAACACCTTCAGTCAAACTAATCTCACCGGTAACGTCTAATGTTCTCAGATAGAACTGTGGCCTGTATTCATTATGGAATGGGGTGTGGCGTCCGCCTTCTTCTTTTTTCAGAATATAAACTTCTGCTTTAAATTTCTTATGAGGCGTGATGGTTCCGGGTTTTGCAATAACCATACCTCTTTTAACTTCTTTCTTGTCAACGCCTCTGAGCAATAAACCAACGTTATCGCCAGCCTCGCCTCTGTCAAGAATTTTACGGAACATTTCAACACCTGTAACAACCGTCTTTTTATCCTGGCCCAACCCGATGATCTGCATTTCATCACCTGTCAGAACGATTCCGGTTTCAACCCTGCCGGTAGCAACGGTACCGCGTCCTGTGATGGAGAATACGTCTTCAACCGGCATCAGGAATGGTTTTTCATTATCTCGTAAAGGAATCGGAATAAAGCTATCCACTGCATCCATCAACTCCATTACTTTCTCTTCCCATTTTGCTTCGCCGTTCATGGCGCCGAGAGCAGAACCCCTGATAACAGGAACATGTTCGCCGTCAAATTTATAGAAAGTTAAAAGTTCTCTGATTTCCATTTCAACTAATTCCAACATTTCTTCATCTTCAACCAAGTCAACCTTATTCATGAAAACGACGATCTTTGGAACGTTCACCTGGCGTGCAAGAAGGATATGTTCTCTTGTTTGCGGCATGGGGCCGTCATTAGCGGCAACCACTATAATAGCGCCGTCCATCTGTGCAGCGCCTGTAACCATATTTTTAATATAGTCGGCGTGACCGGGACAGTCAACGTGAGCATAGTGACGATTTGCTGTCTGATACTCTATATGAGCCGTGTTGATTGTGATACCTCTTGCTTTTTCTTCAGGAGCATTGTCAATCTGGTCGAATGTCTTGATTTCCGATAACCCTTTTTTTGCAAGCACCCTTGTGATAGCTGACGTAAGGGTGGTTTTCCCATGGTCTACGTGGCCTATGGTGCCAATATTAACATGAGGTTTCGATCTGTCAAATTTTTCTTTTGTTGCCATAACTGTAATTTATTATTTGAATTATTTGATTAAACTAAACATATCCTTTAAAATAAGCCAATGATGGGAATTGAACCCATGACCCCTTCCTTACCAAGGAAGTGCTCTACCCCTGAGCTACATCGGCGAGAGAGCGGGAGACGAGGCTCGAACCCGCGACCCCAACCTTGGAAGGGTTGTGCTCTACCAACTGAGCTACTCCCGCGTTTGATTTAGGATTAAGGATTTTAGAAGTACGATTTTTAAAATTCGTAAATCGAAAATCATAAAATCGAAAATTTTCAATTCGCCTGGTGGGGAGTGATGGATTCGAACCACCGAAGGCATCAGCCAACAGATTTACAGTCTGCCCCATTTGGCCACTCTGGTAACTCCCCAAACGCTGTAAATATGAGCCGATGGAGGGATTCGAACCCCCGACCAGCTGATTACAAATCAGCTGCTCTGGCCAACTGAGCTACATCGGCTGATTTAAATCTCTCGAAAAATCTTGTAAAAGAACGTATTAAATATATTTTAAAAAATGAGGTTGCAAATTTATACAAAATATATATATAACCAAATATTATTTAACTTTTTTTTTTGACTACCTCCCAAAATTTAAGTTAATAATTCTATAAACGACAACTGCCCACAAAGGCATGGCTTGGTTTGTATGTTAGGCAGGAATGTTCTACCGGTTACGTTAGCAAATAGAGATTTCATGATATTTCCAATTTTA
>JACREX010000048.1 GCA_016212695.1 Bacteroidia bacterium | reverse complement strand
CAAAGTTCGCAGAGAAATTACGCAAAGTTCACAAGGAAATGTAAACCAAGTATTTATAACTTTGCGTTCTTTGCGATACCTTTGTGCTCTTTGCGGTTAAATAATTAAGTATTAAACATATAACCCTGCTGAGTAGTTACTTACACTTTAATACCAAGGTGAATTAAAATAGCCAATTCAACATTGTAAATTTTTTCTTTTGAGATTTTACCAATTTTACGTGTTAGTCTTTTTTTATCAATACTTCTGATTTGATTTGCTTTAATTTTTGATTTTTCGTTAATTCCTCCCTCTCCAATCTCAAGAACTACTTCAAATGGATAAACTTTTTGAGTGCTGGTCGTAATCGGCAATATTGTTACGACATCAGCAAATTCATTATTTATATCATTTGAAACAATAATAACAGGACGTATTTTAGCAATTTCCGACCCAATTACAGGATTAAGATCAGCCCAATAAATATCACCTCTTTTCATCAATCTATATTTTCAAAATCGGAGTTAATAAAATCATTCATTATCACACCGTCCTCAGACTTTGAATTTTTGTATCCTTCCATTAATAGCGTTTTTTGATTGCTTTTTTCAGGTTTGATTTCAGTAATTGTGATTTTCACAAGTTTTCCTAAGAATTCGTCAATCCCTTGAAGTATTAATGGTGTTTTATCTAATTTAATTTGTGTAGTAAATGTATTCATTTCTATTATTTTTAAAATTGATTTCAATACAAAAGTAAACATATTTCCTGAGATAAAATAATGATTCGGAAAATCATTTGGGGGCAGATTTTACACAAACTTGTCCCGTTTTTTGTATAATTGCAATCATATAGTTATCTTATTTTGTTTTGGTTTTTATTACAGGCGCATACGTAAATAAAATTTTTGATGCAGCAGTATATTGACCTCATAGTATCACCCAAAGAAGCCTCTTCAGAAAAATATTTTTTACCTGTTCTGGCAAAGCAAACCGGGATCAGTGAAAAAAGAATATCGTTTGCAAAGGTTATCAGGCGATCCATTGATGCAAGAAAGAAAAATATCAGGATAAACCTGAAGGTATGGGTTGTTTTTGATGAACCTGCCCCACATTATCAGCCGAAGCAGTTTGAGTATCCGGATGTTTCCGCTAAACCGGAAATTCTAATAATCGGATCCGGGCCTGCCGGATTGTTTGCTGCGCTCAGGATCATAGAACTGGGTTATAAACCCGTTATTTTAGAACGGGGAAAAAAAGTAAGCGACCGCAAAGCAGATATTGCAGTCATCCATAAAAATCACAAGATAAATCCGGATTCAAATTATTGTTTTGGAGAAGGCGGCGCCGGCGCTTTTTCGGACGGCAAATTGTACACCCGTTCCAATAAAAGAGGCAATTCGGAAAGGATTCTGGAGGTGCTGTATTTTCATGGCGCAAGCGAAAACATACTGATGGATGCCCATCCGCATATAGGTACCAATAAATTACCCGCTGTTATTTCTAAAATCCGCGAAACTATTGAAAATGCAGGAGGGAAAATATATTTTGAAACTAAGGTATCGGATTTTATTATTGAAAACAGCCGGATACGGGGTGTTATCACTCACAAAGGAGATGCTGTTTTTTCAAGTGTTGTAATATTAGCAACCGGTCATTCGGCAAGGGACATCTATTATTTACTTGAAAAAAAAAATATACTGGTGGAAGCCAAACCCTTTGCATTGGGATTGAGAGTTGAGCATCCGCAGGAACTGATTGATAAAATACAATATCATGGAGATTCGCGGGGTGAATATTTGCCTGCTGCCACATATAATCTTGTTAAACAAATCAGGGGCAGGGGCGTATATTCATTTTGCATGTGCCCGGGCGGAAGTATTGTTCCGGCAGCTACAGCAGAAGATGAGATTGTGGTGAATGGAATGTCGTCGTCCGAAAGAAACTCACCCTTTGCCAATTCGGGCATTGTAGTTGAGATACGGAATGAAGATTTAAAAAAATATTTGCAGCATAAGAACCTTGCCGGATTAAAATTTCAGAAGGATATGGAAAAACTTGCATACGATTCAGGAGGTAGTGGGCTTATGGCTCCGGCTCAGCGCCTTGTTGATTTTGTTGAAGGGAAAGCATCGGTATCGCTGCCGAAAACATCGTATCATCCGGGTGTTAACTCATCAGTCTTCAGCGAATGGTTGCCCCCTTTCATATACCAAAGTTTAAGAGACGGATTCAGAGCCTTTGATAAAAAGATGAAAGGCTTTCTTACCAACGAAGCGCTGGCGCTTGGCGTAGAATCCCGAACCTCATCGCCTGTGAGAATACCTAGGGATAAAGACTCATTACAGCATGTGCAGATCATCGGATTATTTCCCTGCGGCGAGGGGGCCGGATATGCCGGGGGTATAGTGTCTTCAGCTATTGACGGAGAAAATTGCGCTGAGAAAGCCGTAATGTTTATTTTTTGATTACCCTGAATTCCACGCGCCGGTTTTTTGCCCGCCCTTCTTCTGTGTCGTTGCTCACAACAGGCATCGTATTCCCAAATCCTTTACAGGAAAGACGTTTCTTTTTGATTTTTTTAGATTTCAGATAATCAGCCACAGCGTTTGCCCGCTCAACGGATAGTTTCATGTTAAACTCATCACTGCCCGTATTATCCGTAAAGCCGGAAATTTCTATTTCCATCTCCGGATTTTCTTCCATTAGTTTAACAAGCTTGTCAAGTTCAGTATAAGACTCCGGCGTAAGCGCAGCTTCTTTGAATGCAAAGAAAATATTATTCATCGTAACAGAAATCCCTTCTTCAACTTCTTTGATGTTGTCAATACCCTGAATATTTTTTTCATTTCCCGAGTTTTGTTTATTGCTCTTGTTTTTATCCTTGTCAGAAATTTTATTTTTCGAATCCGTATTTTTATTTTTTGAGTTATCAGAACTGCTGTTTTTGTTTTTTGAATTCTTGTCAGATTCTTTATTGGTCGCAAGATAATCTTTGCTCACTTCAGTACCATTGCCCGAACATCCGCATTCAAAATCGTTTTCTATGGCATACACTTTTACATTATCTATTAGGTAATAGGCGTATTTGGCCATGAAATCATTTCCTGCTGAATCAACTTTTTCGTATATCACTTCTTTGGTAGGCATGAAATTACCGATGGTTATAAATTTTTCTCCGCCCCGCGGCTGTATCACACCGCAGAATTCTTCCCATTTGATTTTTGTCTTAAGGAGCTTTCCGTTTTTATTTTTTATCTGCGGCTTCACTAAGATAGCGCCATCGTTTTTGAGTTTTACCTTGTCTTTGGAAAAATAAATACCAAGCCCGTCCACTGCATAATCAGAATTTTTAGCGAGGCAGAAATAAAAACTCACACAATAGAGTTTTGTCCTTTTTAATGGTTTTAAAAGTTTGGCTGAAATATATTCTCTGGAATATTCATCTTTGGTCGGATCATAACCTTTGGCTTTCGGATTGAAACTTTCCTTCAGGATCATTCCGATATATCCTATTCCGTTTTTTGCTTCCATGGATCCGGCAAAATTATCAGGCACGCCCACGTCGGTCAGGCTGCATTTATTAAAATAATCGGGAGTGCCCCGGTTGGGGACAAACCATCCGGGCAACAGGTCTTTCACCCGCTCCTTGGTAAAGGAATCCGGGCAGGTGAAGGCATTTTCAAAACCCGGATTCGGCACAAGGTTTTGAGCCAGCGCCGTGTTAACAAATGCAAAAAATATGAGTAAAAATCTGTTCATTACATGTGTTGGAAACAGTTGCTAAAATAATAATTTCAATCGCAAAACGAAGGGTTCGGAGATTTTATTTTACTTTTGCAGAAGAACCCAGTTGTCCCGGGTAAGTGTTATACAAATTCAAGTTTATGCGAATACTTATAACAATAATTTTTTTGAATTTTTCTCTGCAGGTTTTCTCGCAGGATATGGCATATACTCATAAAGTGATGGATACGCTGTGTTCCAAAACCATGTTTGGCCGGGGTTACCTGAACGATGGCGATAAAAAAGCAGCCGCATATATCTGTAATGAGTTTAAAAATATTGGCCTTTCTTTTTTTTATGACAGTTGCTTTCAGAAACTGAGCTATCCTGTGAATACGTTTCCGGGCAAAGCGGCAGTAAGTATTAACGGTCAAACGCTTGAGCTTGGCAAAGACTATTATGTGATGGCAAAATCGTCGTATTGCAAAGGGACATTTGATGTGATATATTACACTGTAAATACACTTACAAACCCTGACAGTTTAATGATGTTTATGGGGTCTGATTTGTCTGACAAATTCGTTCTGGTTGACAAGTCGGGGACAAAGAATGAAGACATGCTCAAAATGATGGATCTGATGAGCGCCAACCCAAAACACGCCAGGGGGATCATTCATGTTGAAGAAAAACCCTGCTGGAATGTTTCGACTAAAGTTGAGAAATACACGGTTGTGACCATCTCAAAAAAAGCGGTTACACAAAAAATAAAAACAATAACAGTGGATATTGAAAATAGTTTCATCGAAAATTATCCGACTCAGAACGTGGTTGCTTATTGTAAGGGTACAGAAAAATCCGATTCGTTTTTTGTTTTTACAGCGCATTACGACCACCTGGGGGGATATGGAAAAGATGTTTTTATTCCCGGGGCAAACGATAATGCCGGCGGTATTTCCATGCTGCTCAACCTGGCAAAATATTACAAAGAACATCCGCCAAAGTATTCTGTTGCATACATTGCATTTACCGGAGAAGAAGCCGGGTTAAAGGGTTCAACCTATTTTGCAGAGCATCCATGGTTCCCGCTTGAAAAAATCAAGGTATTGCTTAACCTCGATCTTGTGGGCACTGGCGATGATGGAGCCATGCTGGTAAATGGGGCAGTTTTTAAAGATATGTATGATACGTTCATAAAAATCAATGAAGAAAAAAAGTATCTGAAAAAAATAGATAAACGGGGAGAAGCGGCAAATTCAGATCATTATCCGTTTTATGCCAAAGGGGTGAAATGTTTTTTTCTTTATACATTGGGAGGAATTTCTGAATATCATAATATTTACGACCGGCCAACAACGCTGCCGCTTACCAAGTACAAGGAAGTCTATCATTTGATGATAAATTTTGTAAATTCATTTTAACTTGATTAAATATTAGCAGAACCAATAAACTTGTTTTTAATATCGAATAAAGAACAAGGAATTATGAATTAAGATTTATTGTTGAAAGATTACTTCGATATTCGGTATTCCTTGTTCAATATTCATTATTCACGTTAACCGGATGTCTCTTCATGTGAGCTCTCAGCCCTGTCCACAAGGCTTTGCGGTAACGATTTTTTTGATTTGGCGCCTAACTTTGTTTTATTCTCTTCAGTAAATTTCCGTGTTTTTTCTTCAAGAATCTCGTTGGCTAAGTTTTTAAAATCTTCCGGGAAACGTTTTACACAAAATTTGTTTCCCGGTTTTTTATTTCTATATTTGCTGCCCTAAAAATAAGAAAACTTAATTCAAAACATGGACGAAAAACTGGAAAATATAATCAACGTATCAGCCATGCTTTTCATGAAATACGGTATCAGGAGTATCTCTATGGACGATATAGCCAGGGAGATGGGTATGTCGAAAAAAACATTATACCTGCATGTGGATAATAAAACCGACCTGGTAAAAAAAATACTTGATTATGATCTGTGCCGTCATTTTTCTGAGAAGGGTTGCTGTACCGCGAAAGGCTTGAATGCTATTGATATTCTTCTTGAAGTAAGCAAGGAAATAAGTAAAAATTTTCACGACTTTAATCCTTCGGTTAATTACGACCTGCAAAAATATTATCCTGAACTTTACCATGATTTTATAAAGAAAAAAAGGGATGCGCTTTTTATTGATATCAGAAAGAATATTGAGCAGGGAATCGCAGAGGGCATTTACCGCAACGATCTGAATGTAGACCTGATTGCCCGCTTGTACCTGAAAAAACTGGAAGATATTCACGATCCTGATTTTATGCCCACGAACCAGTTCACGTTTAAAAATATTTTTGAAGTGATGTTCGAAAGCCATATCCGGGGAATCGCCAATAAGAAAGGCATAAGCTATTTAGAGAAACAGAAAAAAATATTTAATTTTAATGTATAACAGTCATGAAGAGGTTCATTATTTTTTTAGGAATAATCAGTTTTTTTTATTATTCGGCCGGAACGCTCAGCGCCCAAAAAAAAGAAGATGCCGGCGGCGAAAAATCATTCTCATTGCAGGAAGCTATAGATTATGCAATTACAAACAGTCCTATAATTAAAAATGCAACGTTAGATCTGGAAAATGCTAAGAAAAAGATATGGGAAACAACCGCAATCGGGTTACCCCAGGTGAGTGGAAAGTTTTCATATTCTTACCAAATGACTCTTGCCGATAAAATTAAAGAGTTTAGCAGCCTGACCCAGTTAGGATCATGGATGTATGGCGTCGATCAGGCGCTTAATCATATTACGCCCAATCAGGGTTTTGGACATATTCCGGCTCCCGACCCTAATCAAAAAACTCCTTCTGACAACGATTTGCGATGGGGCTCTACATTAGATTTAACGGTTTCCCAGCTCATTTTCAGTGGCGCTTACATAGTAGGTCTTCAGACTTCAAAAGTTTTTAAAGAGTTATCAAAATTATCCATATCAAAATCTCAGAACGATTTGGTAGAAAATGTTTCCAATGCATACTACTTAGTTTTGATCGCACAGGAAAACAAAACCATCATTGATTCGATTTATGTAAATACGGAAAAAATTTTAAATGATATGAATGCTTTATTATCTAAAGGCTTAATAGACGAAACCGATCCCGATCAGATAAAAATTACGCTTAGCACACTTAAAAATTCTTCAGATATGCTGACAAGGCAAGTTGAAGTGGCAAAGAATTTATTAAAGTTTCAAATGGGGATGGATCTTAAACAAAACATCAGTTTATCAGACAAACTGGATCGGCTTCTGGATAATATCAATTCAAAGGGATTGCCCTTAAAAGAATTCAGCGTTGATAATAATGCAGATTATAAGTTGCTAGAAACTCAGGAAAAACTGGCGGGTTTGAATTTAAAGTTTCAGAAATCAACAGTTCTGCCGGATGTGGCAGCCTTCTATTCTCACCAGGAAAATTTTAATGAGAATTCGTTTTCTTTTACTCCTCCCAATATTATTGGGATAAGTGTGAATATACCGATTTTTGGCAGCGGCATGAGATGGGCCCGCATAAAACAAGCAAAGATTGGATTGGAAAAAGCGAGTAATACAAAAAACCAGGTTTCAATGGGCTTACTGGTATCGTTTAATGAAGCAAAATCAGCTTATCTGACAGCATTCAATAAGTATCAGGTTAATAAAGAAAGCGTTTCTTTAGCTGAAAAAATATATAAGCGTACATACATTAAATATAACAAAGGTGTGGTTAGCAGTTTGGAGTTGACGCAATCACAAAACCAGTTATTGCAGGCTCAATCAAACTACTATGGTGCAATGATGGAATTTACGGCTGCTGCTAATAAGCTTGATAAGCTGTTGTCAGAAAATAACGGTAAATAATTCACCCTTTAAGTTTCGACGAACCTGCCACGCATATCTTAAGCGTGGAAGGGAAGATGGAAACATTGATTTCTTTTCCCATGATGCCGGGATCGCCGTCAAAATGCACCGGCCCTTCGGAACCCCGTGTCAGTTTGATTTTTTCCCCGGTATAGGTTTCAACAAATTTCGATTCATGAAAATTTTTAAGATATAGCCTCGAGGCAATCAGGGGCGCCTGGAATGCCCGGAATGATTTAAGAAGTGTGATGTTCAGCAAACCGTCCTGTATGTCGGCCTGCGGCGCTATCTGGGCTTCGTTGCCATACTGGTTGGAATTTGCAAAAGTTACCAGAAACGCTTTCCTGTTTATTTTTTTTCCGTCAATATCCAGTTCATATTCTTCCGGTTTGTATTTGTTGAATTCCCCTGCAATTTTCTGTACATATATTAACGGCCCTCTTTTTCCGGCTTCAGCAAACAGTTTCCCGATGTGCGCATCAAACCCTACACCCGATGTGCAATAAAAATTTTTATCGTTCAGGGTGCAGGTATCTATAAAAACATCTTTCCCTGTAGCAATTATATCAATAGCTTTTTGCGTGTTCATCGGTATTTTCAGAAACCGTGCCAGCCCGTTTCCGGAACCTAAGGGAATAATTCCAAGCGTGGTGCTTGTTCTGTTTATACACGATGCAATCCGGTTTATGGTGCCGTCGCCGCCTGCTGCAACCACCATGGTAAAGCCGTTTTCAGCGATCTCCTTTTTTATGACTTCATCAATATTCTGATCAGCACTTTGCCACACAATGATTTTATGCTCCATCCGGTTGTTTATAACAAAACGGATCAGGTCTGGCAGGTCATCTTTCTTTTTTCCTCCCGCTATCGGATTTATTACAAATAATGCTTTCCGCAACGACATGCTGAATTCTGATTAATTCACTTTATGTTTTGCAAAACAAATAAAAACAGGTGGTAAGCTGGGAGAAATTAAAATTCAATAAGTTCTGTCCATTTGAATTTATCTTCCACTTCTCCGTGTTGAATACTGATAAGTATATTATACAATTTATGTGACAAAGGCCCTGGTTTTCCGTCTTTGCAGAATTTGTAAGCCCGGTTGTGATCCATATCCATTATTTCATTGATGGGCGATATCACGGCAGCAGTACCGCATGCTCCCACCTCTTCAAAGGTTTCCAGTTCTTCAAGGGGAACCGGGCGTCGTTCCACTTTCATACCGAGGTCTTCGGCCAGCACCATCAGGCTCATATTGGTAATAGAAGGCAGTATGGATTCTGATTTGGGTGTGATATACGTATTGTTTTTAATGCCGAAGAAATTGGCGGCACCGATCTCGTCGATATATTTTTTTTCTTTGGCGTCTAAATACATCGGCGAACTGTATCCAAGGGCTTGTACCTTAACAATGCTCTTTAAACTGGAAGCATAGTTGCCGCCTACTTTTACATTGCCGGTTCCCAGCGGCGCTGCGCGATCGCTATCGCGCACAATGGCAATTTTTACCGGCGTAACTCCTCCTTTAAAATAAGGGCCGACAGGAGAAACAAAAACCACAAGCAGGTATTCGCTGGCAGGTTTAACGCCTACTTCCGGGCCCGATCCGTAAAGTAACGGACGGATATAAAGAGAAGCACCGGTCCCGTAAGGAGGAATATACCTGTCATTTAACTTCACTGCTTTTGTGATCATCTCATGAAACAACTCCATGGATGGAACCGCCATCTTCAGGGCTTCTGCGGAACGCTGCATCCGTTTTGCATTTTCATCCCAACGGAACAACCGCACTTTGCCGTCTTTCCCGCGGTAGGCCTTCAGGCCTTCAAATGCTTCCTGCCCATAATGCAAAGCGGAAGCCGCCATATGAATGTTAATATATTCCGATGAGGAGATTTCTACTTCTCCCCATTTACCGTTTCTGTAGTAACAGCGGAGGTTATAATCGGTTTTCTGATATCCGAAGGGAAGGCTTCCCCAATCCAGATTCACCATAATTAAAAGTTTTATTAATTTTACATAAGGGAACCTCTAAAAACTCCAAATAAAATAATTCACGCCAACCTTGCCTACCGGCAGGCAGGCTTTGCGAGAAAAAACAGTTTATAGAGATGCCCATAAAAGTATTATGTCCGCTCAAAAATATAAATTAAAATAAAATACAATTGAATTTATTATAGTTTTTTCAACATATTTTGATGAGTATGGGAAATAAATAGGTATTTATAAGGAGGAACGACCGAAGCAATCTATAAAATTATACCCAATTAGCAATACCTTATAATTTAATCTTTCAAAGGAAAAGAATAAAGCCTATGATATATCGGCCACTTAGGTGTAAGAGCGCTTTCATACAGATGAAACCCGGAGATTTTTATTTTTCCAAAAACAAAATCTTGGTATTTTTCAATTATTTTTTTTAAGGTATCAAAATTATTTACTTGTTTTATTCTTCCAATCGTCAGGTGTGCCCTGAATGGTTTTGTTTCTTTTTCAATGCATGCTTTTTCGAGCAAATCATTGATTTTTTCAGAAAGTTGTTTTAATGCTTCCCCGTTTGATACGCCAATCCAGAGAACAGAAGGGGATTTCATATTTTTAAAAACACCAAGCCGGGTTATTTCAATGTCGCAGCATTGGTTTTCTTCTGCAACATTTTTTAGCAGCGAGGCAATGGTTTCGATCTTATTTTCATCGGTATCTCCAAGAAATTTAAGGGTAATATGCGCATTGTCGGGATTAACCCATTTGGCCCGTAATGCAGGTGATAACTGTTGAAAAATATCGTAAATAATTTTCTTCGTTTCTTCTGAAAACTTGATATCCACTGCAATAAAAAGACGTTTCATTTAAAAATTATTTATAGTCAAGTATCCATGAATCTTTCCCTTTTGCACGGAGTTTTTCCTGTTCTTTAGCCGCTTCGTTTTTATCCGTAAAAGCCCCGATGCTCACAAGGTTCCGGTTGCCTGAAGCAACGATTATTTGGGGTTTGTAGCCTTCTTTGGTTAATTGCAATACAAATTTTTCCGCATTGGATTTTATGGTAAACGAACCTGCGATCAACTGAAACGATCCTTTTGTTGCTTGTGAAATTTTCTGTTTTTTCACAACTTCTTCACGGGTTGTTTTTTTCTCTGTAACTAATTTCTGTGTCGTTACATTTTCTTTACTCACAGGAAACTTATCTTTGGAAGCAAGCAGCGTTTTCTTTCCGCGCCGGATGGTATCGTCTCCGAAGCAATACAAGTTCCCGTCGCGCGATGCAACAAAAACCCTGTGGTTGTAAACAACAGGCGTCGCCTCAATGGAACTGGTAACTTTATAATCAAGCTGTTTGAATTTCATATTTTTGTCAAACTCGAAAAGATATAAACCCTTGTACGATGCGGCGATCAGTTTATTGTCAACAATCACAGGCGTTGATATCGAAGGCCCGATCTCTTGTTTGAAAAGGAGTTTGGGTGTGTTGTAATAGGTTTTATTATCAAAACCCAAAACTTTTTTATCCGCTATGATTGTTTTGTAATCTACCACATACAGATATCCGTCAATGCCGATAAAAGCTGATATATTGGGAAAACTATCGGCAGGATTATAATAATCATTAATGCTCAGCGACCCGATCACACCGCCCATCCATTCAGAATATTTTTTATCTTCTGTCGGGAAATACCATACCACAGATTGTTCCGGCGGTCTGGAAGGATCCATCTTTAAAACGCCGCCTCGTCCCCGGATAAATTGCTTTTCGACGGTGATCAGCAGGCAACTGTCTTTTGTAACAACAGGCGATCCGTTCAGGTCAGAGCCGGTAACAAAATCCCAATCCATCGTTCTGGTTTTTAAGTTGTATCCGTATATATGGCCGGATCCTGCTGTTATATATATCCGGTTCCCAAGCAAAGATGGAGAAGATTCTGCTACAAGGTCACTCCCATGCGTAGCCTTATCCTTTTTTTTATAAAGCATGTGCTCTTCATAAATTCTGGGTTGTGTGATATTGTTTTTAATGACCGCATCGTTTTTGTCCGGATCAAAAACAGTAAAAATACCGTTTTCAAGGCATATATATGCAGTGTCGTTTCTTATAAAAGCAGAGCCGTCAACATCGCGGCTGTAACATTCGGTCTGCCGGCTGTTCATCCTCCATAATTCTTTGCCCGTAATGTACGATACGGCTCTTAAACTGGGCATGAACGGATCGCTGAACGATTTAGCGAAACCCTGCCTGCTGCCTTGCAGGATCACGTATTTTTCATCGTAGGATTTTGCTTTTAGATTGATCCTGACAGTTCCCGTAGCCTTTACAACATCGTCAAATTTATATTTCCAGATTTCTTCTCCGGTCAGCGCATTTATTTTTCTCAGGTGATGATCGTATGCCCCCTGGATTAAATAAGGAATTGAATCTTCAAGTAAAATCAGGGGCTGCCCTGTCCAGCCGGATCCGCCCCACGTACGTACCTGCGAACCGATTCTTGTATTCCCCGTCCCAAGCGGGAACCTCCATACTTCTTTTAGTTTCGTCGGCGCTTTGAGTCCGTAGAAATTTCTTTTTTCATTACCCAGGAATGTGCCGTTGAATACTTTGATTCTGCTGGTATCTCCCGGTATTATCTTTTTTTTTGAAATCAGAGTAACGGGGGTTTTAACCGGTTCTTTTTTTGCAAACAGAGCGGTTACATTTTTTTGCGGATCAAACCTGCAGGAGCTTGTTATAATGGATAGGAAGAACAGATATAGTAAAATGCAATTTTGCATGATGCCGTAACTTTTTTAAAAAGGGCAATAATAAGAAATTTATTCAGCATTGTTAAGGGGATCATCCGATTTTAAAAGACATATTGATTATTCCGTATATTAATATAAATTTGGAACGGAAATATTTTTTAAAATTATGTTTTGTCGTATCAATCTGTTTGAGATTAAATTTTTGTGCATCATTTTAATCTTTCTCTCATGGTGCGCCTTGTCATGCGAAAACCCTTCAAAAGCCAAGAATTCTGATAACGCTGCAAACGACTCGGCAAAAGTCAGAAAAGATACTCTGAAAAAAATAAAACATGAAATTCTTGTTACTATTGATACGCTGAAAGATGATATGGCCTGCATTATAAGCGCGATGCCTGCCAGAAAATATTATAAAAAAATTGAAAAGGAGAAGTTCTGGCCACAGTATCAGAAAATTGTAAATGAAGACTGGAATATGGTTTCTCATTATAAAGTCAAGCCCATAAAAAAATGGACGGATTCATTGCAATTAAGTATAAGTAAAGATACCAATACCCTTTTTTATCCCTTTGCCGGAGCTGATTTTTTATATGCAAATTCGTTTTTTCCCTATGCGAAGAATTATATACTTGTCGGCCTGGAACCTGTGGGTAAATTTCAAAATTTTGACACCATGTCCTCTGCAAATATTCAACGCTATTTTACAAAAATTGAAAATTCGCTTTTCTATTCAAACAAAGTCGGTTTTTTCAGGACCCGCAGCATGAGTTACGAACTCAACCAGATTGACCTCAACGGAACCATTCATTTGCTTACCTTTTATATTAAGCGTTGCGGTTACCGGATGTTAGGAATTAATTATATATCTCTGGATACGCTGGGGAAGGTGAAAGAATATGATAAAAAAGAAAATATCAGGCCATATGCCATTAAGATTGATTTTTGCGATTCTGCACGTATTCGGAGGCAATCACTATATTATTTTTCTTACAATATAGCCGATCAGAATTTAAAAAATCATAAATCGCTTTTGTTGTTTGCAAAAAATATTGGCAGGCAAAATACATTTTTAAAAGCGGCATCTTACCTTATGCATGGAAGTGGGTTCAGCATCATCAGGCAATACATTCTTGATAATTCGGAGGTGGTTCTGCAGGACGATTCGGGAATCCCGTACAAAAATTTTGATGCTTCAAACTGGGATAATAAATTGTTTGGACACTATTCAAAGACGATTAAGCTTTTCAGTAATAAATACCAGACCGACCTCAAAGAAGCGATTGATAAAAGCCCACATAAGGGTAAGATCCCTTTCCGGATAGGGTACAACATCCATCACAATGAAGTGAATCTTTTGTATGCAAAGAAAAAGCATACGGATACATTATAAATTCTGTTTTGAGTGGAAACCGGCTCTGTAAATAACGTATTAATTTTTGTATACATACTACTTTTCAGTGCGTGTAATTTTGAAAGAAGTCAGATGCCTTGTGAAAAACCTTCTGATACCCGGCAATACGGGGCACTTATAAACGATACTACTTTGAAAATTCAGGGTGTTGATGTTGATATTTTAGCGCCTCGGGGAAAAATAGCGGGCGATATCCTGATGCTTCCCGGATGGAATTTCCGGAGAACTGATTGTTGCGAGAAATCCTCGTTTTGCGAAAAGGCAAGACAAACCGGGTTTCGCCTCATTATGCCCGAAATGGGAAAAAGCGTTTATTCGGGAGAGTTGTATCCCGAAACACGGGCAGACTGGAAAAAATATCCTACTCGTAAATGGCTTCTTGATTCTTTGATTCCTTTTCTGCAGAAAAAATACGGGATATTTTTAGTTGGCGGAAAGAGTTTTATGTATGGTATATCAACCGGAGCCCGCGGTGTGGCATTGCTTGCCGTGCATACTAAAAATATTTTTATTGCAGGAGCCGCCTTATCCGGCGATTACGACCAGTCCCTTTTAAAAACCGATAACTTAATGTCGGGGTATTATGGTCCATACAATAAATTCCCCGAAAGGTGGGAGGGAGAAGACAATCCCTGTAATAATATTGATAAAATTTCAGTCCCTCTGTACCTCGCGCATGGTAAGAAAGATAAAATCGTTCCCTGCAGCCAGACAGAACTATTTTTCCGGGAATTGAAAAAAAAGAAACCTGAATTGAATTGTGTCATCAGCGTCAGCGAAAATGCAGAACATGATTATAAATTCTGGGACTCGAAAACAGATAATATTTTGAGTTTTTTAAAAGAAAAATAAAATATGTTGCATACCGGTCTGTCAAAATATTATATCTCAATTTTATTTTTACTTATATCGCTTACGGCCTTTTCTCAACGCATACAAGACAAAGTGATCGATACATTTGAAATAAAAACCGGAAAGATCATCCTATTCGAGAATCATAAATGGATGTATCCGGGAGATCATAAAAAAGATACCGCAGCAGCCAAAACCGATAAAAATTATTTTGATTCACAATGGCTCATTAAGCAGGATAACACTACTTATAAGAATTCCCAGCCTGATAAAAATTTCACAAAAAAAAATGACCAGACCGAAAAAGCCACTATTCACATTGTGAAAAAAGGGGACACATTATTGGCAATTGCACGGAAATATAAAACAAGCGTAAATGCCTTATGTGCGTTAAATAATATTGGTAAAACCGCTACATTGCGGCTGGGACAGAAAATAAAAGTCAGATAGATGGAGAAAAAATTTAGCTTATATACAGGCGTATCTTTGGTTGTGGCAAATATGGTAGGTACCGGAATTTTTACAAGTCTCGGTTTCCAGGTAATGGGAATCACGTCTGGTTTTGCTATTATCATGCTTTGGGTGCTGGGTGGGATTATTGCCCTATTGGGTGCTTTTGCTTATTCTGAACTGGGAGCTATGATGCCGCGTTCCGGGGGGGAGTACACGTTTCTGACAAAAATATTTCACCCATCCATCGGTTTTCTTGCAGGCTGGATTTCTTTTCTCATTGGGTTTGCTGCGCCGGTTGCTGCTGCCGCCTATGCTTTCGGCAGGTATTTGTGCAGTTCCATAGACTGCTCTTTATATGCGCCGAAGTTTTTATCATGCATTGAACCACCCGCACTGGTTGCTATTCTGGTAATAGTATTTTTTACTGTACTCCATTCGACCGATAAATTTTTAGGCGCAAAGTTCCAGAACGTCCTCACTACAGGAAAAGTTATTTTTATTTTGACGCTGATAGTCCTGGGTTTTGTGTATGGAACCCCTACGGGCATTGATTTTTTACCAAGCAAAAAAGCCTTGCATGATATGATCTCGCCCGCTTTTGCCATATCCATGTATTTTGTTACCTATTCGTATTCCGGATGGAATGCCGCAGCATATATATCCGGCGAAATAAAAAATCCGTCGCGGAATATTCCGTTCAGCCTTATCATTGGAACTGCTTTTGTGATTTTTTTATATGTGATGGTGAATTTTATTTTTTTGTACACTGTACCAATCCCCGACATGGCCGGTCAACTTGAGGTTGGGTATGTATATGCAGGCAAGGTCTTCGGTATCGGTCTTGGAAGAATTATGGGCGGGATCATTTCAATTTTGCTGCTTTCTACCATTAGTTCCATGATTATTATCGGCCCCAGGATATCACAGGTGATAGGCGATGATTTTTCACTTTTCCGCAGGCTTTCCAAAAAAAGTAAAAAAGATATTCCTTATATTGCAATTATTACCCAGAGCGCGATTTCAATTCTTTACATTCTTACATCTACGTTTGAGCAGGTGATTGTTTTTATCGGTTTCTCCCTGAATCTTTTCTGTTTCCTCACGGTGCTGGGTTTGATAGTTCACCGCATAAAGCAGCCAAACTTAGAACGGCCATACAAGACGCCCTTTTATCCGTTTTTACCCCTCTTGTTCCTTCTTATTAATATTTGGATTTTAGTGTACGGATTTATTTATAAACCGCATGAATCTTTAGCCGGTGTTGCTTTTACCATCATTGGCCTTATTGTTTATTTCATCAGCAGAAATGTTATACCAAAAACAAGATAAAACCAGACTAACTGATTCCCGATTAAATAACTGTAACCCATGATTACCGACAATTCTTTTAGCGACTATCTGGAACAATATATCCTCGACCACACCGAGCCGGAAAGCGAACTTTTAAAAGAGCTTTACCGCGAGACCCATGTACGGATTATGCATCCGCGTATGTGTTCCGGCCATCTTCAGGGAAAAATTCTGCAGATGCTCTGCCATATGGTGAACCTGGAATATATTCTTGAAATCGGCACCTTTACCGGGTATTCTGCTATCTGCATGGCGCAGACGCTTCCGGATAAAGGCGAATTGCATACCATAGAAATCAACGATGAGATCGCAGAACTTGCCCTGTCATATTTTAAAAAGGCAAACCTTACGCATAAAATTCACTTTCATATTGGCGATGCGCTGAAGATCATTCCGGAGATTAACAGAACCTTTGACCTTGTATTTATTGATGGTGAGAAAAAACAGTATCTTGATTATTACAATTTGGTTTTTGATAAAGTAAGGAAAGGCGGTTTTATTATTGCCGACAATGTTTTATGGAGCGGAAAGGTGGTGAAAAAGGATCTCCCGGGCAGCGATCATTTTACCCGCGGAATACTTGCCTTTAATGATTTTGTTCAGCAGGACGGGCGGGTTCAGAACGTATTGTTTCCCATACACGATGGTTTAATGGTAATTAAAAAATTGACCTGAGATGAAAAAAATCGCATTTATATTTTTACTGTTTTTATACTGCATCTGCGCATTCGGCCAGCAGCAGAAAAGAGTGCTTGGCAACTGGCTCGGAGTCATAAAAACCAATGCCATAGAATTACGGATTGTTTTCCGGATCACAGAAGAGAACGGGGTCATTTTTGTCATGATGGACAGCCCGGATCAGGGAGCAAAAGACATTAAAGTAACTAAAATAGATTTCAGGAATGATACTCTTGATCTTAGCATAAAATCGGCAGGAGTAAAATATACGGGAGTATTGCAGAAGGGCGACAGCTTAATTACCGGCGAGTGGAAGCAAAACGGAAAAATACCTCTTGATCTGAAACGGACTAAAGAAGCGTTTGTTCTGGTAAGGCCGCAGGAACCCAAAGAACCGTTCCCCTACGATATTCAGGAAGTGACCTTTGATAATAAAAAAGACAATGTTACTCTTGCCGGCACGCTTACGATCCCAAAAACAGATAAGCCCTGTGCGGCAGTGATTCTTATAACCGGATCGGGACGGCAGAACCGCGATGAGGAAATACTGGGGCACAAACCCTTCTGGATCATTGCCGATTATCTTTCGCGCAACGGCATTGCCGTATTGCGCTACGACGACCGCGGCACGGCGAAATCAACGGGAAATTTTGCGGTTTGCACCACCGAAGATTTTGCCCGCGATGCCAAAGTGGCGCTCGATTTTTTAAAGACCGATTCCATGATTGATATTCATAAAATCGGTTTGATAGGCCATAGCGAGGGAGGGATCATTGCGCCCATGGTTGCAAAAGATGCTGCATTTATTATCATGCTGGCAGGCACTGCGTTTACAGGCGAAGAAATACTGATGCTTCAATCGGCTCTTATTTCGAAAGCCGAAAATGTATCCGAAGAAGATATCAGGAAAAACAGTTTTATCAGTAAAACAATGTACTCGATTGTTAAGAAAAACAGAGACAATAAAAAGGCTGTTGCCAGGATGAAAGAATTCATGGACGGCATGTATAAGAAGATGACTGCCGATGAAAAAGACAGGTATTCATGGGCAACTATACAATCCGGCATGATGCAGCTTACCTCTCCCTGGTTCCGTTTTTTTCTGGCGTACAATCCGGGAAAAGCATTAAAAAAAGTAAAATGCCCGCTGCTTGCTTTGAATGGGGAAAAGGATTTGCAGGTGCCATCCAAAGAAAATCTGAAAGCGATTGAAGATGTTGTGAAAAAAGGTAAATGCAAAGATTATACTGTAAAGGAATTTCCGGGATTAAACCACCTGTTTCAGCATTGCACCACCGGTTCTCCCACGGAATACAGCAAGATAGAAGAAACATTTTCTCCGGAAGTTCTGGAGTATATTAAGCAGTGGATTCTTGCGTGTTTTAATTAACTTTGTCATTCTGATTTATTAGAATATGAAAGAAGCAAAAGCAAGAATAAAAATCAATAAATTACTTGAAGAATCAGATTTTGATTAGTTTTGAGCCAATGAGAAATAGTTTAATAAAATTGAGAATAAGTAATCGAATCCGAAGGATTCAAATGTTTATAAAAAAAACCGGGGACGATATACGACCCCTTCGGGGTCGCACATTTTAAAGAAAAAAACAAAAAATAATTATGCTCGATACCGATACTAAAACAAAAATAAATAATGCCGTGATATTTTTAAAAATGCTTATTTGCAATATCGTGACCCCGAAACATTAAAACTTTTCCTGAAAGAAATTAACGCATTCATTTACGACCACAGCGAAAAACTCGGCGATGCCTTCTCCTTTGTTTCTTTTTATCACTGCTTTATAAGATTCTCATTAATTCCTTTTGCTTTCAGCACCTTGTAGTTCGACTTCAGCCTGACAAACCAGAATATCCTCACTTCCTGATAAAACTCATCCGTATCGGTGATCTGCCGTTTAAACGAATTATAGAAATAAAACAGGATTGCCAGCGACCGGTTGCCGTTCTTTTCTTTTGTATAGTGGTAAAGCGGGAATATGCTCCGTTCTATGTTTCCGTCTTTATTTATATTTGCATATAAGAGATGCAGTATCCTGAATTCATAATCATTGTTGTAATATTTATCCAAGGTAACAACTTTCCATAAAATATTTTTCGATTTTTTTATGTGGAAGAAATTTTTGGTGGTATAAAGTTGCCAGAGGATATTGTAATTTTTTGATACCGTATCTTTTTTGTAATAGAATAAAGGCTGCACGGAGAAATATTGCGAGGTCTTTGATTTTTCATACCATATCACCGGCGCAAACCTGAAATACCTGTAATCAATGTCTTTTTTGAATTCGCAGATTGGCCACAGGAAACTGAATGTTCTTCTTTCTTTTTCTTTGCTTGTCCTGAAAATAATATACAGCAAATTAAAATCCGATTTTCCGGCAGTGTCGGAATAGGTATCAATTACAGGGAATAGAACCAGCCTTTGATATCCCGGCTTTTTGATCTTCCAGAACAGCGGGGTGATCATTAAATGTCCGTACGAATTATCCGGAGAATGGCCTGCGGAGAATACGGGAAGAATGGTGAGAGAACTATACCGGGTATGTTTGAAACTCCAGACCAACGGGAACAAAACTTTGTTGTTTTTATGCAGGTCTTTATATGCCCAGTAAAGCGGGAACACCACATTGGTATATATTGAATTTTCACCTTTTCCCCATTTGTTATTCCACCAGATTGGGAATAAAATATTACTGTATTCTTCGTCTTTTTTAAAATGCCAGAACAGCGGCGTTACCACTAAATGGTTGTTTTTGTCGTCTGCCGAATGGCCTGCCGAAAACAACGGAGGAACCGTAAATGACGAGTAATGTGAATTTTTAAATTTCCAGAGAACCGGGAAAAATATTGTGTTATTTTTATCTTTATTTTTAAACGACCAGTATAACGGGAATGCCACGTTGTATGAAATCTCGTTTTCGCCTGAACCCTGTTTTTTGTTCCACCAGATCGGGAACAGCACATTATCGCAGCGGTCGCCTTCTTTGAAATGCCAGAACAGAGGGGTCGCCATTACATGATTTTTATTGCCATCCGGCGACTCTCCTTTGGAAAATATCGGGAAAATGGTAACAGAATGGTATTTAAAATTTTTTAAGTTCCAGTAAACTGGGAACAGCACTTTATTGTCTTCGTTCCTGTTTTTAAATGCCCAATACAGCGGAAAAACTACATTTGTACAGGTTTCGTTTTCTCCTTCTCCGCGTTTTATATACCACCATAGCGGAAACAACACCCGGTTATGTTCATCCCGTTTTTTAATATTCCAGAACAGCGGGGTCACTACTAAGTGGCTCTCGCTTTCATCAGGAGAATGGCCTTTAGAGAACAGCGGGAAAAAAGTATAAGATGAATAATGTTCATTTTTCAGTCTCCAGTGTACAGGGAACACAACTTTATTATCTGTGTTTTTGTCTTTGTAAGACCAGTATATTGGAAATAGTACATTAGAACGGACTTCATTTTCGCCTTCGCCGTATTTCTGATTCCACCAGAGAGGAAACAAAACATTGCTGTAACCGTCTTTTTCTTTGGTATGCCAGAACAGCGGGGTTACAATCAAATGACTTCTTGTATCGTCAGCGGAATGGCCTGTTGAAAATATTGGCGCAACTGTTAAGGAGTTATATTTTGAATTTTTCATGCTCCAGAATACAGGAAATAAAATCCTGTTGTTTTCGTCATGATCTTTATAAGCCCAATAGAGAGGGAAGATTACATTGGTATATTTTTCATTTTCCCCGGATCCGCTTTTTTTATACCACCATATCGGGAACAATACGTTTTTATAATTCCCATCATTTTGATAATGCCAGAACAGCGGTGAAATCGTCAGGTGTTTCTCTTTGTCATCCGGCGAATGGCCGGTTGAAAACAACGGAAAAAGAGTAACCGAACTGTAATAATTATCTTTCATTTTCCAGAAAACGGGAAACAGCACTTTGTCGTCTCTGTCACGATTTTTGAAAGCAAAATATAGCGGGAAGATCACATTGGAGTATCTCTCATTTTCCCCGTCTCCGGTTTTTTTGTTCCACCACAGCGGGAACAAAATATTCCTGTATCCGTCGCGGTCTTTGAAATGCCAGTATAGCGGGGTTGCCATCAGGTAGCTTTTCCTGTTGTCTGCCGAATGTCCCTTTGAAAAAAGCGGCGCCACCGTTACCGAAGTGTAGGCTGTGTCTTTTATACTCCAGAACATGGGAAGCATGATCTTGATTTCTTTCACCTTGTCTTTATAGGTCCAGTATAACGGGAAAACGGCGCTGCGTGTAACGTCGTTTTTTTTGGTGAACCATATCAGCGGGCTGACCATTAAATGCGTTCTTGAAGAATCCGGAGAATGGCCGGTGGAAAACAGCGGGGCGAAGGTGTAAGAGCTATATTTTTTATTTTTCATCTTCCAGTGAACAGGGAATAAAACCTGGTTGTCGCGGTCTTTGTCTTTATAAGACCAGTAGAAGGGAAAAACAATATTTGAATAGACCGCATTGTCCCCTGAACTTTCTTTTTTATTCCACCATACAGGGAATAAAATATTCCTGTAATCGTCGCCGTCTTTGAATTGCCAGAACAGCGGGCTAAGCATTAAATGGCTTTTTTTCCCGTCCGGAGAATGTCCGGCGGATAATATCGGCGCTATAGTCAGAGAAGTGTATTTCTCGTCCCTGAAGTGCCATAATACGGGGAATAGAATATGACAGCTATTATAGCGGTTTTTATAAGATCCGTACAGCGGGAATACATAATTTTTATAAACCGCATCCTCGCCGCTGCCTGTTTTTTTATTCCACCAGAAAGGGAACAATACATTTCTGTATCCGTCGCCTTCTTTGAAATGCCAGAACAGCGGGGTTACCATCAGGTGTCCGTTGTTGCCGTCTGTGGAATGGCCCGTTGAAAAAAGCGGGGGAACAGTAACTGAAGTATAGCGGGCATCTTTCATGTTCCAGTAAACCGGAAATACGACATTCGTGAAAACCGCATTGTCTCCGGAACCTCTCTTTATGTTCCACCAAAGCGGGAATAAAATATTGGTATATTCTTCGTTTTTTTTGAAGAGCCAGAACAGCGGGGTTGCCATGATGTGGCTGTTTTTCCCGTCTGCAGAATGGCCTGCCGAAAACAGCGGGGCAATAGTGAAAGAATTATAATTGCAGTTTTTCAGACTCCAGACCACAGGAAATAAAATTTTGTTGTCTTTGTCTTTGTTTTTGAGCGACCAGTATATTGGGAATACAACATTTGATTTGACTAAATTATCTCCGGATCCCTGTTTTTTATTCCACCAAAGGGGGAAGAGTATATTCCTGTAATCATCGCCTTCCTGAAAATGCCAGAACAGCGGGGTTACAACCGTATATTTATTCTGGTTATTGTGATACGTTCCCGAAGAAAAAACCGGTATGAATGTGTTCGAAGTCCTTTCAGGATTTTTAAACGACCAGTAAACCGGGAAAAAGATCAGGTGCGAATTTTTTAATGCGAGATCATTTTTATACCATAATAGAAAACAAATATTGTTTTGGATAAAGAGCCCGTCGGAGGATTTTGTAAATTCAATAAAATTAATTTCAGGCGCGAGATCTATAAACCTGAAAGAACTGATGCCTTTGCTTCTGTCTTTTGAAGTATGTATAAGGGAAGGATAATAAAGCGTACCGATCCTCAAATCTTTTGAAACCGAAGAACTGTCGTTCCACCAGAAAGGGAAAAAATTTGTGTGTTTGGTGTGGTTTGTATAATTCCTGTTATAGCGAAATAGCGGATATAATACTTCAATATCTTTTCTCTCTTTACTCCGGAAGCGTTTGAAAATCGGCCACAGGTCAATATTTTTTCCCCGCGTGATGCCAAAATCAAACGACATCTCTGATTTTGTCGTATCCTTTTGGCCAAAAACAGAAGAAGTCAGTAACAGCGCAGGGATTAAAAAAGCTATAATGTAAATGACGTGCTTCATCTTTGCAATTACAAGCATAAAACGGACCAAAGCCGCAGTAAAATTAGGAGTTTTTAAGTAGAAACGGGAATCTTTGGAATAATTTAATTTTAAATTTTATTTTTGCGTCACGAATTATAAAAATCAGTTCATGAAAAAGAAATGGAAAATTATATTGATCATTGTTGTTATAGTGTTTGCCATCATTATTTTTTTGGCTTACAGGGCATTTCACATGATATTGGGAAGTGAAGAAATTTCGGGCAAACTGGATAAAATTCCCTCAACTACAGCAGAAGTGGTGCCTCTTACAAAAGGAATTGCAGACTGGCCCTGCTGGCGTGGCTCACGTCTCGATGGAAAGAATGTTACAACAGGTATAAACACCGATTGGACAAAAGGATTAAAAAAACTCTGGCAGGCAGATTATTTATGCCAGGGTAAGCAGACCGCCACATGGTCTTCTCCTGTGGTACAGGGAAACAGGCTTGTTGTCCCCGGCAGGGATGAAAAAAACGATCTTGTTTTTTGTATAAATTCTGAAACGGGTAAACTGATATGGGCAGGCTCTTATCCGGCAGATGCTGAAATCGGCCACGGGCCCGGCTCCCGCGCTACAGCCTGCATCGACAGCATTTGTGTATATACCTTTGGCCGCAGCGGCGATCTTGCCTGCTGGAGCCTTGAAAACGGTAAACTGATATGGAAAAAAAATGTGAAGGATATTGGCGGACAGGAACCGCGCTGGGGCTTTGCCTCATCGCCGTTAGTTTATAAAAACATGGTAATAGTAAAGGGCGGCGGAAAAGCATTGGTGGTTGCCTATAATAAAATCAACGGCGATGTTTTATGGAAATCTATGGAAGGCGACGCCGGGTATTCTGCATCAACATTAGTTAGTATTGATAATGATTTGAAACTTCTGGCATATCACGCAAAAGGGCTTTCATGCCTTGAGCCGGAAAACGGAAAAGAACTCTGGCGCATTCCATGGGAAACCGATCATGGCATTAATGCAACCACGCCTCTTGTTGACAAAGATATTATTTTCCACACCGCAGGTTATAATATGGGAGGACAGGCAATAAAAGCAAGAAAAGACGGGTATTCCGTTCTCTGGAAAAACAATGCCATCGCATCTCATCATTCGGATCCGATACTTATTGACGGCTTTCTTTACGGTTATTCCGGCCAGAGTACACAGAACAAAGGGTTTTTCAAATGCGTGGAATTTGCAAGCGGAAAAGAAATGTGGAGCAGCGGTGAAATAGGATGGGGAACAACAACCTTTGCCGATGGTTATTTGCTGTGTCTCGATATTAAAGGCAACCTGTATCTTGTAAGACCCGATCCTGCTAAATTTATTAAAGTTGGGGAAATAAAATCTGCGCTGGAGAATGTGAAAAACCAGGCATGGACGGTTCCCGTAATGGCAAATGGCAAACTCTATCTGAGATATCTGCAGACCTTGGTTTGCTATAACCTGATGCCTTAATTTAAAACAGGCTCATTTGCCCCTCGTCTTTTTTTCCTTTTTTCTTTGGTTCGGATTTTGAAATCTCGATGAGTTCTTTTTCAATATTGTCGATAAATGGACTCCGGGAAAGGCTGTATTCCCGGCCAAGGATAAAGCGCCTTTCCGCATGGGTCAGGTACAGGAATTTTTCTGCACGGGTCATGCCCACATATAATAACCGTTTTTCTTCATCCGTATCAGACCGTTGGTTTTCGAAAAGATGATAGGGAATCAGACCGTCTTCGCAGCCCGCTATAAAAACACATTTGAATTCGAGCCCTTTTGCAGCATGAAGAGTCATCAGCGTAACATTTTCAATAGATGGTATGTATAGATCGGTAGCGGTTCCTAATGCAGTAAATTCAATAAAATCATCAATACGGTTATTAAACGAGTCTGCAAAATCCATCAGTTTTTTAAATGAACTTTCGTGCGTCTCTTTTTCTGAAACAAAGGAATGTTCGATAATTGCTGATATCAGTTCTTTAACGGTTTTGCCTTTAGCGGTTTTCTTCAGCCATCCAAAATCAATCTTTCTGATTTTTTTATTCGCCGATAATTTTTCAACAAGGAAATTATTTTGGGTATGAACCGATGTTTTTAAAATGTCGAGAACAGAGCGCACCGGATCCTGCCTGAAAAAAGGAGTGTCGCCGATAACCTGGTAGGGAATACTGTGATCATTGAATGCTTTTTCAATAGCTTTGAACTGATCTTTCATCCTGCAGAGAACCACAAAATCAGACAGGCTTTTGATTTCGGATTCTTCGTTTCCTTCGGCAATATTGCTGTCTATGGAAAAGAAACGCAGGCCGCCGATCATGTTTTCAATGGCGCGGGCTATGAATTCAGCCTCGCTTTTATCAGACGGGTGTTGCGCTATTTTAAGTTTAATCCCTTTCTGCAGACCGCTGAGCATACTTTGTACCACCTTGCCCTGAATGATTTCTTCAGATGCTTTCAGGATACGGTCGGAACAGCGGTAACTTTTGGTGAGCCGGAAAACTTTTGCGCCGGGAAAATCGGCGATAAACTGCCGGATGTATTTCACATCCGCGCCGCGGAACCCGTAAATAGCCTGGTTGGGATCGCCGATAACACAAAGGTTTGATTGCGCATCCGGCATCAGCAGCCGGGTGAACCGGTACTGTGCAAAATTTGTGTCCTGGTATTCATCAATCATCATCCATTGATATTTTTCCCTGCACTCATTCAGAATTTGCGGTTCTTTTTCAAACAGCAGAACCGGTTGATACACCAAGTCGTCGAGATCGAAAGCATTTATATTTTTCAGGGCTTCTTCGTACCGGGCAAATAACTGAGCGTCTTCTTTATCTTTTATTGTTTCTGCCGTAAGCATATTCTGCTTGGCTTCAGAGATGGAAGAAATAATTTTTTTCGCCTGTTTTTTATCAAAACTTTCATGGAAAAACAGTTGCTCTTTATCGTTATCATCAATAATAATAAACTCCTTATCTCTCCCTGTTTTTTCAAAATTTTTTTTCAAGACGGACAGTCCCAGTGCATGAAATGTTGAAACGCTGACTGCATCTGCAGTTTTTTTATATTCAAAAATTTCTTCAACGCGTTTTTTTATCTCTTCTGCCGCTTTGTTTGTAAACGTTACCGCAAGAATATTTCCAGGAGCAATACAGCAGGAATTTATTAGATAAGCGATTCTGTAAGTGAGCGCCCGCGTCTTCCCCGTACCGGGTCCGGCAATGATCAGCGCAGGTCCCGAGTTGTGTTCAACGGCTGCATTTTGCTCTTTGTTTAAGCCGTATTTGTTTTCTGTGTTTTTTTCTGCAACCGTATTCTCAACGACGGGTTGCGGTTTTTGGGATGGTTCGGCCATGCTCACCACATGTTTTAGTTTTTGATATTCTTTCAGATCGAAATTAATCAGTTTCTGCGCGGGTTTTTCAACAGCGGTTTTCCGGTTGCCGAATAATGAATCCGGATGCGGGGCAAGGCTTTTTTCATCTTTGTGCATTACTTTAATGATACCGAATTCGCCATCATAACCTTCCTGTATATAAACTTCTCCGTTCCTCATCCTGCGGATGGCTTCGGCAATCTGCCCGCAGGCAATTTTTTTGATTTCATCAATGGGAATATTTAATAACAGGTCAAATTCCGGCCCTGCTTTTTGCAAAAGGTTTTGATAATTTTTCACAACGTCTTTTGTGTTCCCGCCCTTCCCGGTTAGTTCGGCCAATATCTCTTTTAGCGGGATCAGGGAATAAAAAGGACGGCGGTTCGGGCGGTCAAGGATATTATCCCGGTCGGCAAGCTGCGCTACGCGGTTCATAACGCCAACCACCACTTTTTTGTTGCACACCGGGCAGATGCCGTTATGTTTCAATGTTTCAAGAGGGCTCCAGCAAATATTGCATTTACGATGCCCGTCGAAATGATATTTCCCTTCCTGCGGAAAGAAGCTCACGGTACCTAAAAATTTATCGCCTGTTTTAATTGTATTTATAATATCATTATAAGACAGCGCTGAATCAAGGATATTGGCATTTCTACCGAGCTTCTCAGGGGAGTGGGCATCGGAGTTTGCTAGTAAGGTATATTTATCAAGGAAGCTCACAGCCCAGTTCATCGGCGGGTGGCTCGACAAACCCATTTCAACCGCATGAATATATTTTGTGAGATCATCAAAACATTCTTCTATGGTTTCAAAGCCCGATTTATCGCCCAGCACAGAGAACCATGGCGTCCAGATGTGCGCCGGGACAAAGAAAATATTTTCATTTATATTCAGCAGCAGTTCAAGAAGGTTTTTCGAATCCATGCCCAGGATGGGCCTTCCGTCGGATGTGATGTTGAAATTTAATTTCTGCAACTGGCGTTGTATCTTTTCAACAGTTTCAAAATCTTTTGCAAAAATCACATTGTGCACCTTGCGCACCTTCCCCTGTTTCTTATAAATGCAACTGATTTCAGTAGTCAGTAAAAAACGGGTTTCATCGTCAATATTCGGAATTTTAAAAGGAATTTCTTTTCTGAAACTGTTTTTGATTTTATAGAGGCCCTGTTCCGCAGGCTCGGTTTTTTCCTGTAATTCTTTGGTCCATTTCGGGTGGGTAAAGTCGCCTGTTCCGATAACTTTGATGCCTTTGATCCTTGCCCAGTAATCAAGGAATTCAGGGATCAGTTCGCCGCTTGTTGCAAGGGAGTAATGAGAATGAATATGGAAATCGCCGATGAATTTCATGGTAGAATTTATTAATTAAAAACAAACTCTAAAATTAAAAAAAACTAAAGAAGAATTGAGAAACGGGGAAAAAATTTAATTCTTTATCCAGAATTTTTCTGTCGGAAAATTCAAGCAGGCAGACGCCTTCCTCAACAGCCCCGGCAACCATTGTACCCAGAGGCGTTTCAAAATGCGTCAAATGAATCAACTTGTTTGTTCTGTTCATTATTCTTTTATATCTAAAGTAATTTGTTATCGAACTCTTCTCTTATATTTTAATTCCTAAAACAGTGATATCATCCGTTTGGTCGTATTTTTCAGCATTACCATTTTTCCACTCCTCAATGGTTTTATCAAGAATTTCTTTTTGCTTTTCCATTGACAAATGACTATTGGCCAATATCATTTCTTTGAATTGTATTTCATAAAATTTTTTTCCTTTCGGCCCGCCGAACTGATCCGCATAACCGTCGCTTATCAGATAGATCGTGTCGCCTTTTTGTAATTTGATACTATGATTTGTAAAGGGCTGCATGGTTTCATGGATGGCTACGGACATTTTGTCGGGGCGAATTTCTCGTAGAGACGGCGGGACATGTCCCGTCTCTACAATGTACACAGGATTATTCGCCCCGGCATATTGAGCGGTGTAGACCACACAGGTTTTACCCGGCATAGAGCAAAGCGAAACCTGTGTGGTCTGAGGGCTGAGGTTAATTGCAACAAATGCCACATCCATCCCATCCTTCTGTTCGCCGGAAATTCCTTTTTGTTGTAAAGAATGAATTACATATCCCCGTAGCTCATCTAATACATGACCTGCAGTTTGTATAATCCGATTCATTAATAATTCAGATATTATCAGCAAGGTCTGTGGTTGCTTAATAAAAATGCAAAATGATATCTTAAATAGCAAAAATAAGTATAAGCTGATGAATTACACATTTAAAACCGGAATTTCTGTGAAATCACATCCATGTAAAAATTCTTTTAAATATTCCTGAAAAAATTTCTTTGTGCTGTTGAAAATTAACGGATCTGTTTCAGGGAAATTATTAAATACAAGATTCACAATATCAATTTTTCTCTCCCTGCAAATATTGATACATTGCAATGTAAGATTGATACTGCCAAGCCTTGGCGATGTTACAAGTATCACAGGGTAATTTTGCCGCTGAATATAATCTATGATAAAAAACCGATTATGAAGCGGAACAAACAAACCGCCTGCGCCTTCGAGTAAAACAATCTCAAAATGCTGTTCAAGCTGCCCGGTTGCCATGGTTATTTTTTGTGTATCAATCACAGTATTTTCCAAAGATGCTGCCAGGTGCGGTGATGAAGGATGACGAAAAATATACGGGCATGTTAACCCCTGCCTGTCAAATTCGTTTAATTCCTCATTCATGATCCGGCGATGAAGCAAAATGTCTTCAGATGTGCCATTGCATCCGGTCTGCACCATCTTCTGCGTTATGACTTTTTTCCCCTCATTTTTTAATTGCAGAGCCAGAAAACCTGTGGTAACTGACTTCCCTACCCCGGTATCAATACCGCTTACAAAATATGTTTTTCCTGACATTACATCTTCCTCTTCATTATTTATTTCTGCATGCTTTGTAATTCAGCAATCAAATTATTTAAAATGTCAAAAGTCATGGTTGCAGAAAGCGAAAACCGGATACGCGCTGTTCCTGCAGGTACAGTAGGATATCGAACAGGCATGCACCAGAATCCGGCGCTTTTTAGTTTCTCAGATAACGCTATGCAATTTTTATTTTCACCAACTATATAAGGAATGATCTGACTGCAGGATGTACTGTTTTTTCCTGATTCCTCCAGAGCCTTTTTAAAATAACCGACAAGGCTGAACAGGTGATCACGCTTATGTTGCATGTTTAAAATCAACCGTAGTATATACTCAGTCCACATCACATTTACCTGGGGCAATGCAGTTGTAAATATAAGCGAACGGGAATGATTAACCAGAAATTCTTTGATTACTTTTGAACAAACGACAAATGCTCCCTGCGATGCCGCTGCTTTTCCAAATGTTCCCATCAATAAATCCATATCGCCGATGCAGTTCATCTGTTCGGCAAGCCCTAACCCGCTTTTCCCGAAAACGCCGAAAGCATGCGCTTCGTCTAAATAAATTGCGAAATCGTATTTCTTTTTCAATTCCACCAATGCAGGCAGATCGGCAAGGTCTCCATCCATACTGAATACTGACTCGGTAACAACAAAAACTTTATCATATTTTGACCGGTATTTTTTCAGGTATGATTCAAGATGCGAAAAATCTAAGTGTTTATAGCGGAAAAAATCACAGCCTGCCAGTTTAATTCCGTCTATGATACTGGCATGAACGAATTTGTCTGCAAGAATCATATCCTTTTTTCCTGCAAGAGCAGGCAATATCCCGATATTGGCATGATAACCGCTGTTATAAACAAGGCACGCTTCCTTCCGGAACAAATCCGTCATTAATGATTCCAGTTTTTCATACGCCGGATGATTACCTGTGAGCAATCTTGAAGAAGGAGTTCCGAAGAGATGATCCGTATTTTTAATTTGAATGAAAAATTTCTTTACGATTTCTTTATCGGATGCAATCCCCAAATAATCATTGGATGAAAAATTCAGATATTGTTTACCATTCACTGTTATAAAACTTCCGGTTTGGCAGGTATTCACCAGTTTGCGAAGGTTTCCCTTTTCTTCAATATCTTCCAGAATTTTTTTATAAAAATTATCCATTTATATAATTTTTTACACAATCTTTTTTATTACCCGAATTATTGCGGTAATAAGTTTTGACAATTCGTCTTTTTCAATAATGTAAGGAGGCATTATATAAATGAGCTTGCCAAAGGGTCTGATCCAAACGCCTTCATTCACGAACAGGGGTTGAATTTTTGCCATATCAACAGGTTGTTTCATCTCTACAACACCAATAGCGCCAAGGCAGCGTACATCTTCGACTCCTTCGATATTTTTAGCTGCGAAAAGTTCATTTTTCAGTTGCATTTCCATACCAAGAACTTTTTCCTGCCATTGTGAATTTTCAAGCAGGCCGATATTTGCATTGGCCACTGAGCATGCCAGCGGGTTGCCCATGAATGTTGGCCCATGCATAAAAACTCCGGGATTTCCTGAACAAACTGTTTGCGCTACTTCTGTTGTGGCAAGCATTGCAGCAAAGCTCATATATCCGCCTGTAATGGCTTTGCCTATGCACATGATATCCGGCGAAGTGTGTGAATGTTCACAGGCGAATAATTTTCCGGTGCGACCGAAACCTGTGGCAATTTCATCGAAAATCAATAAAATATTGTTTTCATCACACAATTGTCTTACATATTTTAAATAGCCCGGAGAATAAAACTTCATGCCTCCTGCTCCCTGTACAACAGGCTCAAGTATCACTGCGGCAATGCTGTGTTTATTATCAGCAATCGCTTTTTTAATATTCAGTTTATCTTCATCGCAAAGCGGCTCATCAAATTTACTACGGGGAGACGGGATAAAAACCTGTTCCGGCAACCTGTCGCTGAAAATCGAATGCATACCGGTTACAGGATCGCATACAGACATGGCATGCCAGGTATCGCCATGATAGCCCGAACGCAGGGTCAGAAATTTATTTTTTTGCTTGTTACCTTTTGCATACCAGTACTGCAAGGCCATTTTCATGGCCACTTCCACAGCAACAGAGCCGGAATCGCAATAAAATATTTTTTGTAATTTCTCCGGTGTAATCCGTAAGAGTTTTTGAGTAAACTCAATGGCCGGTTCATGTGTTAATCCGCCAAACATTATATGCGACATTTTATGCAACTGGTCGGTTAACGCTTTATTCAACACAGGATGATTATATCCATGAATTGCCGACCACCACGAAGACATTCCGTCTATAAGTTTTCTTCCGTCTTCCAGTTCGATATAAACGCCCTGTGCCGATTTCACTAAGTAAACAGGCAACGGAACTGTCAGCGATGTATACGGATGCCAGATGTGTTCCCGGTCAATGTCAAGCATTAATTTTATATTCATAAATTTCTGCGGTCAATACTGCCTCCTGTAAAAGAATCAACAAGATTAATAAAAAAACAAAGCATAAACTTATGAAATTTTTCAAAGGTTATAATTATATAATATTTTTTCAAAATTTTATAACACCAAAAAAAGAGTAATTTTGAATATTTGTAAAAAAAAATTTAGCTCGATTTAAAATTTAGAAATTCGTGAGGGATTTTAGCCTGAAAAATATTATAAGCGGGATACTGAACAGTTATTCGCAGATTTTTTTCTCCGATAAAAGACTGTTTGCAATAATCCTGATGCTTGTAACTTTCTTCGACTGGTTTGCCGGTCTTTGCGGATTGCTTTCCGTGCTTGCTTCCATTGCGCTTGCTTATTGGCTGGGTTTCGACAGATACAAGATCGGGCATGGTTATTACAGTTTTAACAGCCTTTTGGTCGGACTTGGAATAGGCATTGCTTTCAGCCCGAGTATTCAAGTAATACTGATACTGTTGGTTATTTCAGCCTTATGTTTCTTTATCACCATTTTACTTGAAACTGTCATTGGCAAATATTATTTACCTTACCTGAGCATCCCGTTCCTGATTGCACTCTGGGTTATAACCCTTTCTTCACGCGAATTTCATTCGCTTGTAATCAGCGACCGGGGGCTGTATAAGCTGAATGAATTATATACCATCGGCGGAAGTTCCCTGGTGGACATGTACGTTTGGTGGACCAACCTTGAAATCGTTGAATCGCTGAGAGTTTACTTCATATCGCTGGGAGCTATTTTTTTCCAGTATAACATGCTTGCCGGGCTGCTGATCGCCATCGGCCTGCTGTATTATTCTAGGATTGCATTCTCTCTTTCTCTTATAAATTTTTATACCGCCTATTTTTTCTATGAACTTATCGGCGCCCGGTTAGCTGATATGAATTATAATTATATCGGGTTTAATTATATTCTCACGGGTATTGCCATCGGAGGATTTTTTCTCATCCCGTCAAGATTATCGTATTTATGGTCTGTATTGCTGGTGCCTGTTGTAACAGTGATCACCATCAGTTTTTCAAAAATATTCGGAATCTTCCAGTTGTTTATTTTTTCACTTCCTTTTAACTTTGTCGTGCTGTTATTTATATATGTAATAAAAGTGCGTCTTTTTAAATCGCCCATTCTCACAGAACCTTATGTGCAGCAGGGTTCGCCTGAAGTCAACCTGTATTCGTTTCAGAATACCACGCAACGATTTAGAAATGCGTATTATTTTCCGATCAAACTGCCTTTCTGGGGCGAGTGGCATGTTACGCAGGGCCATAACGGAAAGCATACCCACAAAGATGACTGGAAACATGCATGGGACTTTGAGATATTAGACAGCGATCAGAAACCGTTTAAAAGTTCCGGCCATGAATTGGAAGATTATTACTGCTATGATAAACTTGTACTGGCTCCTGCCGCCGGGTATGTGGTTCATATTGTTGACGGAGTAGAGGATAATAAAATCAATGATGTAAATACGACTGATAACTGGGGTAATACGATTATTATCAAACATGCCGAATTCCTTCACACAAAATTATGCCATCTGAAAACCGGATCATTCAAAGTTTATATAGGCGAATATGTAAGGCAGGGACAGGCGGTGGCGCATTGCGGAAATTCCGGGCGTTCTCCCTATCCACACCTGCATTTCCAGATCCAGTCCACACCATATATAGGTTCCAAAACGCTGGATTATCCTATCAGTTATTATATAAACAGGAACGACCATGTATTCGAATTAGAGTCTTTCAGCAAGCCGGTTGAGAAACAGGTGATTTCAAATATTGAAGTAAACACACTGCTGACAAAAGCGTTTCATTTCATACCGGGACAGAAACTGAACTGGGAAGTACACTTCGACTGCCCCTTCGACAATGCTTCGGCTGTGCTCAGCAGAGCGCTCAGGGCGACGGCTCAGTGTGACAAATCACAAATCAGAAATCAGAAATCAGAAATCACAGAATGGGAAATTTACACAGATATTAATAACAATTCCTATATGTACTGCCGGGATACAAATTCATATGCTTATTTTGTAAACGACGGGTATATTTTTTATTTCAGTCATTTTACAGGTGATAAGACTTCGTTACTGTATTATTTTTTCCTTGCTTTTTATAAGATACAATTTGGGTATTACAAAAATTTAAAAATGACAGATATTTATCCTATACACCTGCTGGTAAATAAAGCAGGGCTGTTTCTGCAGGACTTTATTGCGCCTTTCTATATTTTCATTAAAGCCTGTTATACCCTCGAATATTCAACGGTTGATAATGATCTGAGTCCTTCCCTGATTACCCTGAAATCGCAGGCAGAAACTTTATTATTCAGCAAAAGAATAAGCCTTGTTGAATTCAATATTAATATAAGTGAAAAAGGAATTTCAAAATTTATTATAAAAAATAAAAACAAAGAGATTGAAGCAAAATGTATAAGTTGAATTGAAACAAAGCGTTTATAGTTTAATGTTTGATGTTCGATGTTTGAAACATTTTTTTTTGCAACTAAATTTTATTATTGGGCGTCTTAAGAGATAGTATGAGAAAAATATATTCATTTTTAGTTTTATCTATAATCCTTATCTCTTTTTATTCCTGCAGGAAAGAAGTGGAACCGGTTCCTACGGCAGCCTATTCATTTACCCCGCTCGATACATGTAATATCCCTACCCGGGTTGTATTCAATAATCTTTCGACCAATGCAACTGTTTTCCGGTGGAATTACGGAGACGGAACACCAGTAGAATACAAACCTAATCCCACACACATTTACAATACTGAAGGTATCTACACTATTGAACTCACCGCATATGGCAAAGGAGGAATGCATGTTGAACGAAAGGTGGTATATATTGTCAGGAAACCGGCATTTGATTTTACGGTAAGCGACACCGCCGTATTTGTAGGAGACAGCGTCAGGTTCAATTGCCAGCAGCAGGGAGGCATATTTCAAAATGCATGGTTGTGGAGTTTCGGCGATGGCTATTCCACTTCTTTAAAAAATACTGCCCATTCGTATTCATACCCCGGATTGTACAGCATTGTTCTTTCGGGCGTTAATTCCTGCGGCACCACATTTATAGAAAGAAAAAACTTAGTACATGTAAAAGAAGTTATCTTTACACCGGTTACGGATTTTACAGCGGATCATATACTGATTGCGACAGGGCAGATTGTTGATTTCTTCGATCTTTCCATAAATAATCCAACCTCGTGGAGTTGGACTTTCCAGGGTGGATCACCGAGTACCGCTAATGTAAAAAATCCGGCTAATATTACATATTTCACTGCCGGATATTATGATGTTACCCTCACAGCATCCAACCAGCAGGGATCGGATACCAAAACAAAAACACAGTATATACAGGTTGTTACCACAGGATCGGCTCCTGTACCCGATTTTATCGCAGACCAAACTATTATTATGCCGGGCCAGCCTGTTAATTTTACAGATCTTTCCGTTAATAATCCCACCTCGTGGAACTGGACATTCCCGGGTGGCAATCCAAGTATGTCAACCCTGCAAAATCCAACAAATATTTTTTATCCTTTTATCGGTTCATATGATGTTTCTCTTACTGTTTCAAACCTGCAGGGTTCAAACACCATGATAAAAACAGCTTATATACAGGTACAAAACATTGTCCAGTCTGCACAAATCACAAAAATTACCGTATTTCAGTTTCCATTCCCAATCCCTCCGCAGCCCCAGATGGTAAATCTTTATTTCAAAATCACAGATTTTGCAGCAACCGTATATATTGATGCGCGCTCACAGGCATTGCTCGGCGTTACACCCATGTCTCTTCCGGTTTTCTGGAATCTTAATCCGCCGTTTCAGGCGCCGGTTTTAAATCAGGTTTATAAAATTGAGTTGTGGGATAAAAAAGGGATGATGCCGGAAAATGACATTCCGATTAATTTTGTTCAGTTTAATTTGAATAATTATCCCAACCATCCGCCAACAATACCTTTAAACCAGAATGGTTTGATTATTAATCTTGATATTACCTGGCAGTAAGTTTATGATATGCGTGGAATAAAATCATACATTTTACATTTGGTAATCAGTATTCAGTATTCGGTGGTCGGTAATTCTGAATACCGTTTACCGACCTTGCCTACCGGCAGGCAGGTAACCGATTACCAACAGTACAAATTTACCCCGTTTTATGTATAAAAAAAAATTAATATATAGATTATTTATTGTATGTGTTTTTTGTTTATGTGTACAATGGGTGTTTTCTCAATCTGAAAAAAATACCGGTTCAGTTAATGATAAAACTTATGATTATTTACTCAATGCACAATGGGACAGTCTTATTTTAAACGGGAATAATCTCCTTGCGAACAGTGTTGACTATTTCTATTTAAGGGTTCGGATGGGTGTTGCATATTTTACGAAACAGAATTACATTAAATCTATTTCCCACTTTGAAAAAGCGCTTACATTTAATTCCGGAGATTACTATACTTTGGAATATTTGTATTACAGTTGTTTATATATGGGCAGGAAAAGCGATGCCAATGCATTGGTGAAAAAATATCCTGAAATTTTTAAGGATAAAGTCAAATCTTTTTTCTTCAATGAAATTTTTCTTGATTGCGGAATCAACAACAGCCGGAATAATACAAACCCATTAATCGGGGAAAAAAATAACCATCCGAATAGTATTAAATGGACAGAATACAACCTGATTAAAAATATTTCTTATGCAGGCGGCGGACTGTCTTATTCGGTTCACAGAAATATTTTGATGACCGCTTATTACGGTTGCCTGAGGATTAACAATACAAAGCAAATACAGATTTTCCCTCATGTTTTAAGCGATGATTACAAATTATATCAAAACCAGTTCTACACTAATATCACATATCGGGCTGGCAGGGGTTTTTCAGTGATCCCCGCTTTTCATTTTATTATGGTTGATTATGCCACGCTCTTTTCAACCTATGATACAACCGAAAGAAAAGTGATAGTTGACAGGAAAGGAATCACAATGAATAATTTTGCCGCTTCACTGGCATTCGATAAAAAAATTTCCAAATTCGGTTTTAATATTTTTGGAACCATTTCGAATTTAAACAATGCCAGACAAAACCAGTTTGGTTTTATTCTCTCCGCATTTCCGCTTGGCAACCTGAATTTATATACATTCTCTACTATAGCTTTAAAGAATGAACAAGTGAAAAAAAATGAGCGGGTGAAAAAAAATATTGTATTTGATCAAAAAGCAGGGACAAAACTGTTTAATCATTTGTGGATTGAAGGATTTATTACATTTGGCAACCTGAACAACTATGTGGAACAAAATGCATTTGGCGTCAACAATACGGCTGATCCCATTGATTTCAGATATGGAACATCTTTCATAATACCCATAAAAAAAATAATTATATCCATCAAATATCAAGGTGATAGAAGAATATCTTATTATAATTATTTTGACAATTCATTAAAAACAGGTAAAATAAATTATCGGAGCCAGATGATTTTAGGAAGTTTATCCTGGAAACTTTAATGAATTGAAATCAGAGTAAAATTTATTATGTTATTTTTGCAGACATTATTTTTTAAAAAAAAATTAAATCATTAATAAAATCACAGGAGGTTATTTCATGAAAATTTTAAATTTATCGCTCAAATCCACTATATTATGTGGAATTTTCTGCATCGCATTATCCGGCAATGCGCAGGATTCAAAAGTTGTCGCCGCTTTCAAAGATAGTTACACTATTGAAAAAAAAGGAGACTACAATAAAGCGATAGAAGAGATCAAAAAAGTGATGGGTGAAAAAAATTATGAGTATGAGATCAATCTCAGGTTAGGCTGGCTGTATTATGAATCCGGGAGGTTCACAGATGCCGTTGCCTATTATCAGAAAGCTATCGATCTTATGCCTATGGCCATTGAGCCGAGAATGGGCATTGTGATACCGGCCGCCCAGCTCGGGAACTGGGAACAGGTGCAACAGCAGTATGTTAAGGTGCTGGATATTGATCCGAATAATTCAACGGCAAACTACCGGCTCGGAATGATCTATTACGGAAAAAAGGATTACGACAAGGCTTATAAATATTTTGAAAAAGTGGTTAATCTCTACCCATTCAGTTACGACGGTTTATTAATGTTTGGATGGGCTAATTATTTCAAAGGCAATACCGGAAAAGCCAAAATACTTTTCAATAAAGTTCTTATGCTCGCTCCCGGCGATGCTTCAGCAACAGAAGGATTGGGATATATAAAATAATAATGAATAATGAATATCGAATATCGAACATCGAACATCGAACATCGAACATCGAACATCGAATATCGAACATCGAACATCGAACATCGAATATCGAATATCGAACATCGAACATCGAATATCGAATAACAATTAACGATTAACGATTAACGATTTGCGAAGTGGAAGAAACAATGAACTAAAAACTTAATCCTAATCCTAATCAAATACCAAAATTCTAAATTCTAAACCCGTTGTTGAACAGTAGCCCTGATCTTGTCCTTTTAGAATTCTAATTTTTCTTTATGAATAAAGCATCCCGGTTTATTACTCCAGATATTCTCAAGGGGGTTGCCGTATTGCTCATGATCCAGGTGCATATCATGGAGCTTTTTGCCCAGCAGGGTATCTTTGACAGCATCCTTGGTAAAGTTTCTCTTTTTATGGGCGGGCCACCCGTAGCGCCAGTTTTTATGGCTATATTAGGATATTTTGTAATATCGTCGAATAAATCATTCAGGGAATCCGTATTCCGCGGATTAAAATTAATACTCACCGGTTTGCTGCTGAATATCGGTTTGAATTTTCATGTACTGATTCATATCTTTTTTGAAAATGCCCGGCTTAATCCGCTTGAATTTATTTTTGGAGCGGATATCCTGATTTTATCAGGTATCAGCGTTATCATTATAACATTCATACGAAGAACATTTTCAAATTTTTATTTACCCTACATCCTGTTATCCGTATTGGCAATACTGTTAACTCCCTATTTTAATCAATATCTTACCGCAAATAATCCTTTAAAATTTATTACAGCCTTTTTCGGTGGCGGCTACAGATGGTCTTATTTCCCGGTATTCCCGTGGATTGCCTACCCCTTACTGGGCGCAGGTTTCAGGATTTTTTCCAATAATTATAAAGTGGAACAACTCAGTGAAATTTTTCGGTTGATAATAACTATTGCCACCGGTATTTTTATTTTGATTACGATAAAGTATGCTTCAGAAATCACACACAATCTGAAACACTATTATCATCACGGATTGAAATATTATTTCTGGACCCTGTTATTCCTTGTTTTCTGGGTATCGCTTTTTTCATTTGTCCGGGACAGAAAAGAAAAGAATCCTGTATTAAACTTTTTAAAATGGGTTGGAAAAAATGTAACGGTATTTTATATTATTCAGTGGATACTGATTGGTAATATAGCAACATCAATATATAAAACACAGAGCCTTGCCAAACTACCCTTATGGTTTATCTTCATAACTGTTTGCACTTGTGTTTTAGTGATTATTTATAACAGGATTTTAAATCTTTACATAAAAAAAGAAGGATGAAAATTCCACCCTTCTTTTAATTTTTTTTGAATTTCTTTTATTTTGCCGGGTGAGTAAAATTGTATAAATCATTTTTACTGCTGTCGAAAGAAAATATCTCGTTCAGGAGCGAATAATTATTTTCCCTGTCAATACAGTAATCCCAGGCAAATTTTGCAACATCGAGTTTGCCTTCTTCAAAGTTCATCAGCTTGGCAATTTCTTTGATCTGGAAAGCTGTAAAACATTTCTTTGCCTGAATAGCTTGTTTGGCAACTGTAATCTTCGTGTTTTCAAATTTCTGATTTTTCACGGATTCTATCACTTCCTTGAATTCCTTATTCAGCACCTGGCAGTTTGTAGTAGTAGTAGTAGTAGTTGATGTAGTAGAAATCTGCTTGCCGCCGCCCTGTGAAGCGATAAAATCGAGAAGCAGTTTGTTGAATTCTTTTTCATTGAAAACCTGCTGTGCAGAACCAAAATTTCCCTGGTCATAACATTTGAAATATGCCTTTTTAAAATAGTTCAATTTATCTTTATCATTTTTAAAAGTGGTTGCTATCTTCATCAGTTGTTCCACAGAAAAGCAACCGCTCTGAAGCGATTTTTCAGCGGCAGCGGTCTTTGCTGCATCATTCTGTTCATCTAAAAACTGGCGCGCCATGGAATTAAAATCTTTATCGCCCATCGGACTCGGACAGCCTTTAGCGCCATTATATCTGGTACAATCCGGATAATCTAATTTTGGAAATTTTACAAGCGAAGTATTACCTGATGTATTATCATTCCCTGAATTTGCAGAGACATTGCCGGCGGGCTTGTTGTCCCTGATACTTTCAATGTAATCATGCAATTTGAAAACAGTTGAGAAATAAGCAAATTCATCATACACATCGTAAAAATTATTCTTATCAAAGGTGCTGTTATACGAAGCTTTCACAAAATCCAGCCGGTTGATGTCATTCTGGAAAGTTTTTGCTAATTGCTTCACCTGGGCTGAAAGCAAACAACTTGAATGAACAATTTTTTTTGCAGCTTCCAGTTTGGCCGCATCGTTCGGTTTATTTATAATATCGTTCATTTTAAGCTGAAACTCATCGTTCGATAACGGATTGTTACAGTTTTTTTGCTGAGCACAAACAACTATTGATTGAGCTACCACAGCCATAAGAATTAATACTCTTTTCATAATTTTTGGTTTAAGTTATACATTAATATTTCAAGTTTCTGGTTTTTAAGTTTCAAGTTATATGTTACAAATTACAGGTTAAAATTCTGGTTTAGCTTTCGACTTTTTACTTTTAGCTTTTTATCTACTTTTTCGGTAGTTTATACCCTCTTTTTTTTGCCATTTCTTCAAGTCGTTGCTGAAACTTTGACCGTTTAACAGGTTTGGCTTTATTAGCTTCGAGTTGGCTTAAAATTTTCTTATCGTCAACAAACCGCCTGATAATTATGGTTTGCAGGAATGTGATCATATTGGCCAGGAAATAATAATAACTCAGTCCTGCCGCATAATTATTAAACCATAGCAGCATCATCACCGGCATCATCCACATCATGACTTTCATTCCCGGCATTTGTGAAGTACCAGCCATCTGTTCGCTGTTCATCAGGGTTGTAAGAATCAATGAACCGCACATTAACAGGGTGAACAAGCTTAAATGGTTTCCAAAATACTCAGAAACAAATGGAATCTGGACGCTCCAGGAACAAATGCTGTCATATGTAGAAAGATCTGTCGCCCATAAAAAACTCTGCTGGCGCAATTCAATGGAGGCGGGGAAAAACCTGAACAATGCGATCAGTATCGGGAACTGGAGTAGTATAGGGATACATCCCCCCATCGGGTTAACGCCGACTTTTTTGTACAAAGCCATGGCTGCCTGCTGGCGTTCCATGGTCTTTTCTTTTGGAATTTTTTTATTAAGCTCGTCAACCTGCGGCTTTAAAACCCTCATTTTTGCGCTCGACAGATATGATTTGTAAGTCAGTGGAAATAGAAGAATCTTAATAATAATGGTAAGCAGGAAAATGATCAATCCGTAATTCGAGATATAGGAACCGAGGAAGTTAAATATCGGGATCACAAGAAACTGGTTCACCCATTTAAAAATAGCCCAACCGAGAGGTACTAGCTGTTCAAATTCCAGATTGAACTGCTTTAAAATTTTAACCTGGTTAGGACCGAAATAAAATTTCATCGGTATGGATTGCTTGCCTGTTTTTTCATATGGCAGGCTGATTTCAGCCATGAACTTTTTCAGGCAATGTGAGGCAGTATCCGCTTTTAATGCATGCACCTGCGCATTCAGAAAAGCGCTGTCGGCAACAAGGATAGTCGAAAAAAACTGCTGCTTGTAAGCAATCCATTTCACTTTGGTTTTTAAATTTTCTTTTACATCTTCGCTTCGTTCATTCAGGTAATTCACTTCTTCGTCCATGAGTTTCCAATAGATAGAAGTATTGTCGCTCTCCCACTGTACCCCTTTTTCAAGCCCGGGAATAAGAGCCTTCCAGTTAAGGGTCAGGTAGCTTGCATTATTGGATATGATGCTGTCCAAATTACTGAAGTTCATTTTGAATTTCAGCATGTAGCTGTTGGGTTCAAGGCTATACAAATACTCGATTCGGCCTTTATCGCCGCAAAGCAGTTTCATGCTAAGCGATTTGGTTTCTTTATCGGAAGAAATATGTTTTTCCGCAGTAGAAGGAGTAAAGAAAAGATCATTGGTAGAAATGGATTTGTTTTGTGAAAAGAAATTCAATCCGAACTCGTTATTCGCTCCGTCGAACAACAACAGCGGTTTCCCGTCCCAGGTGTGATAATGTTTTAACTGGGCAGAATATATCCTTCCGCCCTTATTGGAAATTTTTATTTTGATCAGGTTATTCTCGATGGTTACAAATTCTTCGCTGCCTTCGGTTGATGGGGCAAATGAACCGTATTTATCCTTTAAATCACTTTTACGGGTTGTATCCGGAAGATTTTTTAAAGAGTCCTGTTTCTTTTTTTCAAGGGTAAGTATTTTTTCTTTTTCTTCATTTGTCTTTTTAAAAGCGGCCATAGCCGAGTCCTGCTGTTTTTTCGCCCGTTCAACATCCTCCTTGCTGGGGCTGGAAACAATACTGAAAATAATAATGATAGCGCCGATAATCAACAAACCTATGATCGAATTCCTGTCCATCCTGTGATTAATAAATTTTGTTATATATTATAAATGAACGGCAAAAACCATATAAAAAAATCGCTGCAAGATAAATAATTTATCATAGTTAAAAAAATAGTTTACCGGCTTATAATTCCAAGATATATTTAATTATCTTTGCTGTCCGGGTTAAAAAACACAAGAAAATGTTTGAAAGTTTAAGTGAAAAATTAGAAAAATCGTTCAAACTTTTAAAAGGCGAAGGCAGGATCACAGAGATCAATATTGCCGAAACGCTGAAAGAGGTGAGGCGGGCATTGCTGGATGCCGACGTTAATTTCAAAATAGCCAAACAATTCACAGATAATGTAAAGAAAAAAGCGCTGGGCATGGATGTTCTCAAGGTTGTGAAGCCTGGAGAAATGATGGTGAAGATAGTCCATGATGAACTGATTGAACTGATGGGCGGCCAGAAGCAGGAGATTAATATCAAGGGGAGTCCTGCCGTTATTTTAATGGCAGGCTTGCAGGGTTCAGGGAAGACAACATTTTCAGGGAAGCTGGCAAATTTTTTAAAGAATAAACGCGGAAAACGCCCTTTACTCACTGCCTGCGACGTGTACCGCCCTGCGGCTATCGAACAGCTAAAAATATTAGGCAGGCAGATTGATATCCCTGTGTACACCGAAGAAGGAAATAACAACCCGGTTCGTATAGCGGAAAATTCCATAAAACATGCAAGGCTCAACGGTTTCGACCTGTTAATCATTGACACAGCCGGCCGTCTTGCTGTTGATGAAGAAATGATGAACGAGATCGCAGCCATTAAAAAAGCCGTTAATCCCGGCGAGATTTTGTTTGTGGTTGATTCCATGACCGGGCAGGATGCCGTGAATACTGCAAAAGAATTTAACGACCGCCTGAATTTCGACGGCGTGGTTCTTACAAAATTAGACGGCGATACGCGGGGCGGCGCCGCATTGTCAATCCGATCTGTTGTAGATAAACCCATCAAATTTGTGGGTACGGGCGAAAAATTAGACGCATTGGATATTTTCTATCCCGAACGTATGGCCGACCGTATTCTGGGCATGGGCGATATTGTTTCCCTTGTTGAACGGGCGCAGGAACAATTCAACCTTGAAGAGTCCAGGAAACTGCAGAAAAAAATTGCAAAAAACCAGTTTAATTTTAACGATTTTCTTTCCCAGATTCAGCAGATAAAAAAAATGGGAAACCTGAAAGATCTTGCCTCTATGATACCCGGCGTTGGCAAAGCATTGAAGAATATAGACATTGACGATAATGCGTTTAAAAATATTGAAGCAATTATTTTTTCGATGACGCCTTCTGAACGCGAAGACCCTGCCCTGCTTAACGGCAGCCGCAGAAAAAGGATTGCATTAGGAAGCGGAACGGATATCCAGGAAGTAAACCGGCTCATAAAACAATTTGATGAAACCCGTAGGATGATGCGGATGGTCACCAGCGGAAAAAATATTTCAAGAATGATGGGCAATATGCCGTTTATGAAAAAATAATCCCACGATCAGAAATAAGGATCATACATTCCAGAATAAATACTCTACGAAAGGGTTAATACAATTTTTATTATAAAAATTTATCTGTTTTTCGATAAATTTGCATATTAATTTTATAAATGAAAGCCGTTTTAATTTTAATATCTATTATTTTATTTGCGCCTTTGGGTTTTACTCAGAACGCTTTTCGGCAGACTATCCGCGGACAGGTATTTGATAAAAATTCCAGGCAACCTCTGGCCGGAGTGAATGTGGTGCTGCTGAATTCCAATCCGCTCACAGGCGCTGTTACCAACGAATACGGAGAATTCAAAATACAGGATGTTCCGGTAGCGAAATACGATATCAGTTTCAGTTTTATCGGTTATCATACGATCATACTACCGAATGTTACACTCAGTTCCGGCAAAGAACTTGTGCTGAAAACAGAGATGGAAGAAAAAGTAATAATGACCGACGAAGTAGTGGTGAAAGCGGGCATCCGGAAAGATCAGCCGCTGAATAAAATGGCCAGCGTGAGCGCGCGTTCGTTCACCGTTGAAGAGACGGAACGCTATGCAGGCACATGGTTCGATCCTGCGCGCATGGTTTGCAATTATGCAGGGGTAATGGCGGCAGGCGACCAGAGAAACGATATTATCATCCGCGGCAATTCGCCGTCGGGAGTGCTTTACAGGCTCGATGGCATCAACATTCCGAATCCGAATCACTTTGGCACGCTGGGAACAACCGGAGGACCCATCAGCATTTTAAACAATAATCTTCTCGATAACTCCGATTTTTTTACCGGCGCTTTTCCTGCAGAATATGGCAATGCGCTGGCAGGCGTATTCGATCTTCATATGCGCAGCGGCAACAATGAAAAACGGGAATACATTGCACAGGTAGGCCTTAATGGTTTTGAATTTGGCGCAGAAGGGCCTTTTTCTAAAAACTATAAAGGCTCTTACCTTACCAGCTACCGGTATTCCACACTGGAATTTTTCCGCGCCATGGGAATCAGTTTCGGCGTGTCGGCCACGCCACAGTATCAGGATTTGTCTTTTAAAACGGATCTTCCGGCAGGAAAATTAGGGAATTTTTCGGTTTTCGGCGTCGGGGGCATGAGTTATACTGACATTTTATCGAAAGAACAGAGGCCTTCGGACTGGACCTTCGGCCATCCCAATATGGACATCCGTTTCAGTACGGATATGGGGGTTATCGGTATCACCCATTCGATTTTTCTAAACCCGAAAGCCACAAATTCAGCCCGCTTAGTTTCAGGAATAGCGTTGTCCGGTAGCCGTACAAAAATCAAGGCTGATTCTGCATTTACAGATAAACCGTCTTTCCAGTATTACGGTAACGAAAGCCATGAGATCAAATACACGTTGTCGGAGCAGTATTCAAAAAAAATTAATTCAAAAAATTATTTTTCTGCAGGTTTTACAGTTGATGAAATATCAGCCTATTATACGGACAGCATCCTCACGCCCGCATATCAGTTCTTCAAGCAGACCGACACCCGCGGAAAAGATATTACGCTCATCCAGTCGCACATCCAGTGGCAACACAAAATCACAGATAATTACATTATCAATGGAGGTTTGCATTACCAGCATTTTACGCTGAACAACGATTTTGCGGTGGAACCCCGTTTTAATTTCAAATGGAAGCTCAATGCCATGCATTCGCTCAGCATCGGATTCGGCGCCCACAGCCAGTTGCAGCCTATGCTGTTTTATTTTGTTGAGACAAAACTACCGGATAATTCCAGGATACAAACCAATAAAAACCTTACTTTCACCAGAAGCAACCAGGTTGTTTTAGGGTATGATTTTCTCATTACCGAAAACATGCGGCTGAAAACAGAAGTGTATTATCAGCAGTTATTGAAGATTCCCGTCGAAAGAAAAAGTTCCACATTTTCAATCATAAATTTCGGAAGCGAATTTTACCAGAGTAGGATCGACAGCCTTGTAAACAACGGGGCAGGAAAAAATTACGGCATCGAGCTGACAGTGGAACATTTCCTGACAAAAAATTATTATTATCTTTTCACAGCATCGCTTTTTGAATCAAAATACACGGGCAGCGACAGCGTGGAAAGAAATACGCTTTTCAACGGGAATTATGTAGTGAATGCGTTGGGCGGATATAAATTCAAAATCGGGAAATATAATTCCCTGTCTTTGGATCTGAAAATAGTGTCTGCCGGCGGAAAAAGATATATCCCGATTGACACGGCATTATCACGTGTCGCCCATGCGGCAGTTTACGATTTTGCGCGTGCCTATGAAAAAAGATATCCTGATTATTTCCGCATAGATGTAAGAGCGGGAATGAAATTCAATTTTCCGAAATTCAATATGGAATTCGGTATTGACGTTCAGAATATCACCAATCACCGCAATTTTTTCCTTGAGTCGTATGATCCCAAAGAAAACAAGGTGAATTACGATTACCAGTTGGGATTATTTTATATTTTTTTAGTACGGTTTCAATTTTGATAAACCGACAATTGTTATGGCTGCAATTTTAAAAACCTGGCTACCCGTTATTTTATTCAATATTTGCATAAATTCTTTTTCCCAGCAACCCGAACTGCGCATACAAAAAGGCCACGGGCAGATATTTGCCGCTAACTATTCAGCATACAGTACTGATGGGAAATATGTAGCAACAGCAGGAGGCAATAATATTATTATATGGGACGTCCCTACCGGCAGGGAGCTTAAATCTTTCGATGGCCGCGATCCAGTATGTTTTAGCCCCGATGGTAAACAGGTTGCTTTTGTGGCGCAGGATTCCGGCAGCACTTTCAATACCCATATTAAAATTGTTGATTACTTTACAGGAGATAAAATTGCCCTGTTAAAGGGTCATACAAATATTGTCACCACACTCGCTTATAGTCCTGATAAACCATTATTGGTTAGCGGAAGCTCCGATAAAACCATCCGTTGCTGGGACCTTAAAAATTACCAAGTAAAATATATTCTGACCAAACATACCCAATGGGTGACTAAAATAAAATTCAGTCCCGACGGCAGTTTTTTTGCCAGCGGCAGCGGCGATAAAACCGTTGTTTTCTGGGATCCCGAAACTGGAAAAGAATTAAAGATTTTCAACCTCTTTTTGTCCACCGTAAATTCTATTGATTTCAGTCCTGATAGTAAAAAATTAGCAAGCTATGAAAACGAATTCGATGCAAAACCTGTCATCAAAATTATTGACATTAATTCGCAAAAAGAATTGAACTCTTTTACCGGTCTGGGTCCCGTGTTGTTTGCCAAAGGCGGCGGCAGCCTGATATATCAGGACGACAAAGCGCGTAACATGATTCTTAAAAATTGTGTCACCGACAGTATTGAGCAGATTTTTACCGGTCACACAGATTATATTTTTGGAACCTGCCTGAGCCCCGACGGAAAATATTTTGTAACCACCGCACAGGACAAACAAATCCGCTTTTGGGAAGTCAGTACAGGAAAAGACCTGGGAAAATTTAAAGGTAGTTCTGCCGCCGTTCTAAGCGTGGCTATAACACCTGACAACAAATATTTATTAGATGGCTATGGCTTTTTAAACCTGCAAATGTGGGAAGTGATGAAACCGAAGGTGATCAGTAAAATGAAATATTCCTGTCGCTTCTCCATCAGACCTGATGGAAAATATGCTGCCTGTGAAGACCGGAAAAAAAGTTCCATTGTGCTGGTAGATATTGCTTCAGGCGAGACACTGAAAGAACTCCTTAAAACATCGTGGATGATTAACGACCTGTGCTTTAGCCCTGACGGAAAATGGCTGGCAGTGGCTGAATCGGGTGTCACTCTTATTAACATGGAAAATGGGAAGCAAATTTTACTTAAAAAAATTGACAGAGCCTCCGTATATACAGTTTGTTTTAGTCCCGATTCAAAATATTTAGCGGCTGGCGGGAACGATGGTATTTTAACATACTGGGATATTATTAATAACAAACGGAACTGTAAAATCAAAACAAAGCAGAGGAGTATACATAAGGCGCTTTTCAGTAAAGATGGGAAATACCTGATCACAGGCAGCAGTGATTATACAATCAAATTGTGGGATTTTGAAAATAAAAAGGAACTGCTTTCTTATCCAAAACAACTCAATTCTGTTACGTCAATGTGTATCACTGCCGATGGGAAATTTGTAGTGGTGAGCACCTATGGAACAGCTATCGGAGTATATGATATTCTCACAGGCAAAGAGCATTTTATTCTCAAAGGAAATGTTACTTCGGTTCACGATGTGTGCTGCAGCGCCGATGGAAAATACATCATTTCGGGTAGCGACGACGGACAGATTAAATTCTATGATGCCAAAAACGGAAACGAAGTAGCGACATTTATTTCTCTTTCCGGACCCGGTAACGAATATATTGTTTATACGCCCGATGGTTATTATATGTCCACAAAAAAAGGAACCGATGCAGTTCATTTTGTGAAAGACAACAAAGTTTTCCTGTTCGATCAGTATGATATGCAGTACAACCGGCCTGACATAATTCTGAAAAGATTAAGTTATGTAGATTCTGCCGTCATCAATTCCTACCGCATGGCTTATCTGAAAAGGCTTAAGAAATTAAATTTTTCAGAAAATATGTTTTCTCATGTTTTTCATATTCCTGAAATCGTTTTAGAGAATAAAAACAATATTCCATTGACCACCCGTGATAAAAAACTACTTTTAAAAATTCTTGCAAAAGATACGGAATTCAAACTCGACCGCATAAACGTCTGGATCAATGATGTTCCTGTATTTGGAGTAAACGGGATTAACCTTAGAGATGAAAACACAAAGCAATTTTCAAAACAATTAGAGGTGGATTTAATGAATGGGAAAAACAAAATCGAAATTTCATGTTTAAATGAAAAAGGGGTGGAAAGTCTGCGTGAAAACTTAGAAATAAAATATGAACCCAAAGAAGCATTCAAATCCGATTTGTACATTGTATCCATTGGTGTATCGGAATACCATGACAAGCAGTTTAATCTCACCTATGCAGCCAAAGATGCGATAGATTTTTCATCAATATTCAAAGAAAAAAAACAAAGCCCCGGCGAAACTTTCACGCTCCTGATCACAAATAAAAATGCAACCAAGGAGAACATATTAAAAGCCAAAGAATTTTTAAAACAAAGCAAACCCGACGACCAGGTGTTGGTATTTATAGCCAGCCACGGTTTGTTAGATGAAAAACTCGACTATTATTTTGCTACTACTGATGTGGATTTTAACCATCCATCTCTACGTGGTATGTCGTATGATGAACTAGAAAATTTGGTGGATGGTATTCCTGCCTTAAAGAAATTAATTTTTATTGATGCCTGTCATTCCGGAGAAGTGGATAAAGATGAGGTGGAGCTGACTGCAGTGAAAGAAACAAGTATCGGTGATGTAAAATTCAGGGGATTCAACGGGCTGAAGAATAAAGAAAATTCTTTGGGTCTGCAAAATTCTTTTGAACTCATGCAAACCTTGTTTGCAGACTTACGCAGGGGATCAGGCGCTATGGTAATCTCTTCAGCAGGCGGTAAAGAATTTGCTTTTGAATCCAAAAACTGGAAGAATGGTGTGTTTACTTATGCCTTACTTGAAGGCCTGAAAACCGGTCATGCAGATAAAAACAAAGACAAGCAAATCACAGTTTCTGAACTCAGAGATTATATTTCAGACTGCGTACAAAAGCTTACAAATGGCAAACAAAATCCGACCAGCAGGAAAGAGAATCTGGAGTTTGATTTCAGGGTGTGGTAATATGTTTAAAGTTTCGAGTTTGTATTAGTTATAGATGTGGAAAGCAATATCCATTTTATTTTTTAGTGAAACCATGAATTTAAAAAAATGAAGAAAACCACCTTCATTACTATTTTTACCTTATTCACTTTTCATGTTTGTTTTTCTCAAGAATGGAAAAGTTCTTATCAAACTTTTTTAAAACAATTTCAATCGCAGGAATTTAAAAAAGCCATTGAAACTGGGAATAAAACTTTAACACTTATAGGTAAAAAAGATACTAATTATATAAGTGTTTTGAGATACATCGCCTTTGCTTATTACAGTATTCAGGATTACGATAAAGCGGTTGAAACATACAAAGAAACACAAGAATTATATAAATCGCTTTCGGGTAAAAATAACTACAATTATATAATGGTTACCTACAACCTTGCTGTCAATTACACCTATATTAAAAAATACTCCATAGCCTATCCGTTGATGAAAGAAGTGCTGGATTTTATTGAGAAAGACCAGGGGAAAAACAGTATGGATTTTGTTAATACGGCCATTCAGCAGGCGAATATCTACAACATGGCCGGCAGTTATAAAAAAGCAGAAGAAATCTACGAAGACGTTTTTAACGTAGTGAAAAGTGAGTATAAAGAAACTGATTCTCTGTATCAGGCCATGGTTAATATAATTGCACCGTTTTATTATGCCAACGGAAAATTTGAAAAAGCTGAGCCTTTTTATAAAAATGCCGCTGAAATTATTGGCAATACGTATGGTAAATCAAGCAAGGAGTATCTAACATCTTTAAACACACTTGGAGAACTTTATATAAAGGCTGGGCTGTATGAAAAATCAGAAAATGTGTATCTTGATTTTGCAGAGGCTTGCAGAAAACTGTTTGGAGAAATAAGCGCTGATTATGCCACTGCACTTAACAATATAGCGGTTACTTACGAAAAGCAGGGTAGGAATGCGAAGGCCGAGGAGTTGTATCTGAAATCATTGAAAATTAAAGAAAAAGTGTACAAAAAAGAGAGCGGTTTTTATGCCCTTACTCTTTCGAATTTGGCCGTATTATATGATAATATGGGTAAATACAAAGAAGCAGAAAAATTATTTGACCAGACTATTTCCATTTATAAAAACATTTATGGAGAAACGAATCCGAATTATGCCATTGCACTAAGCAATATGGCATCCGTTTATTCCTCCAACGCGAAATATAAAGAGGCCATTGAACTAACGAAAAGGGCTATGGATATTCAAAAAAATCTCTATGGTGAAAAATACGATGCTTATGTAACATCCTTAAATAATCTCGCTTTGCTTTTTGAACAGACCGGAGATTATAAAACTGCTGAAGCACAATTTGAAAATGCAGCCGAGCTCCGGAAAGAAATTCAGGGTGAGAATCACGCTGAATATGCTGTAACGATATTCAATCTGGCTAATGTGAAAATCACCAGAGGTGACTTCGGGAATGCTGAAAAATTACTTAAAAAAGCGCTGGAAATTCAAATAAAGACTGTGGGCGAATTTCATGCCTCCTTTGCAAATACCCTTAACAGTCTGGCGGGGCTTTACAGCACTCTCGGAAATTACCAGATGGCTGGTGAAACCTATAGAAAATGTCAGATTATTTTTGAAAAAATCTATGGCGACATGCATCCTGAATATGCCACCTTTTTGAATAACCTGGGTTTGTTTTATTATGAATCCGGCGATTATAAAAAATCAGAAGATATACTTAAAAAAGCGCTGGAAATCCAATATACCTCATTCGGCAAAGAGCATCCGGATAATGTAAATATGCTAAACGCCCTGGCCAATACGATGATTAAAAAAGGTAATAACAAGCAGGCAGAAGAATATTTACTGGAATCGGTTCGTATTACAAAGGAAAAATTAGGTATGGAACATCCCAATTATGTAACCACTGTATTAAACCTGGGTGTCTTTTATTATGAAACCGGGAATTATAGTAAGGCGGAAAAAAATTATACAGAAGCCCTGACAAAATATGAAAAAATTTATGGTGAGAAAAATTCAAATTATACAACAACGCTGAGTAATCTTGGCGCTTTATTCCTGGCAAAAGCGATTGGTTCTGCCAATGATAAAGACGCTGCAGAATTCACAGATAAAGCCGCAGGTTATTTTACAAGAGCATTAAAAATTGATAGCGTAATACATGGCGTGAATCATCCCGATTACATTACGCACCTGAGCAACCTGGCTGAATTATACCGTAACACAGGGCAATTCGTTAATGCTGAACCTTTGTATTTAAAAACAATTGAAATTGAAAAGAAAATATTTGGAGAGAACCACTCTGATCTGGCTGTCGGTTATCATAACCTGGCGCTGCTCTATACCGGTTTATCCAAATATGATAAAGCAGAACAATACGCTTTAGAATCGTTGAAATTAAAGCAATCTGTTTTTGGAGAAAGCAACCCGGTTTGCTCCGATGTGATGTCAAGTCTTGCCTATATTTACGAAGGTACCGGTAAATTTACCGATGCAGAAAAGTATTATACCCGGGCTATGCAGTTAAATCATGAACTCATAAAAAACAACTTCTCTTTTTTATCTGAAGAAGAAAAATCAGATTATTTAAAAACAATATCACACTACAATGACATGCTAAATTCCTTTGCCATGAAAAGCAAAAAAAATAATCCGTCTGTTACCGCTCTGGTTTACAAAAACGAATTGATAAACAAAGGCATTCTGTTGCGGACATCCGGTAAAATAAAAAATACGATTCTGAATAGCAATGACAAGGAAATGATCAGCAAATATAATGAGTGGATTGGTACAAAGCAACAGTTGGCAAAATTATATACATCTACTGCAAAAGACAGTGACCGGAGTATAGAAACTATGGAGGAAAAAGCCAATATGCTGGAAAAGGAACTGGTCACAAAATCAAATGACCTTAGCAATGATGTTGAGCTTTTTAAACAGGACTGGACTGATATAAAAAAACAAATAAAACCCAATGAAGCTGCTATTGAATTTACACATTTTAAAAGGCTTGAGAAAAATAATACCTACAGCGACAATTATTGCGCACTCGTAATTTTGCCTGAAAGTAAATCTCCTGAAATGATCCCGCTTTTTGAGGCAAAAGAACTTGAAAACCTGATAGGTGTGTATGGCGGAAATAATCTCGATTATATCACAAATATTTATGGAACCGTGAATGCTAAAAACAACAAGTTGTATGACATCATCTGGAAAAATTTAGATTCATTACCGGCAGTTATAAAAACGATTTATTATTCTCCCTCCGGTTTACTGCATAAAATTTCTTTTGCAGCCATAAAGACAAAAGAAAACAAATATTTGTCAGAAAAATATATATTGAATGCCGTTTCATCAACCTCTGCAATCACTGAAAAAGGCAACCATGATTTAGCCGGTAAGGATATAAAAGTATGTATTTTTGGCGGCGCACGGTTCAGCACAGAATCTTCCGGGCCTGAGATATGGAAATATCTTGAAGGCAGCAGGCAGGAAGCAAATAAAATAGCCGATTCTTTTATTAAGAATAAAATAAAACCTAACGAATACGAAGGATTACTTGCCAGCGAAGAAAATTTTAAATCATTAAATGGAAAAAATTCACCCCAGATAATTCATATTGCAACGCATGGCTTTTTTTTCCCGGACCCAAAAGGGCTGAAAGAAGATATGGATAAAAAATCAGTTAAAAATGATGTTGTTTTTCGCGGAGGCAATAGCGGTTTTGGATTAGAAAATTTTGTAAACAGTGCAAACCCGTTGATGCGTTCCGGATTGGTTCTGGCTAAGGCCAATGATGTGTGGACTAAAACAACCATTGAAGGCGAAGATGGGGTTCTTACAGCTTACGAAGTATCGAATATGAATCTTCCCAATACCCGGGTTCTGGTCATGTCAGCCTGCGAAACCGGCCTTGGCGATATCAAGGGCAGCGAGGGTGTGTATGGCCTGCAGCGAGCATTCAAAATAGCTGGAGTAAATTTTATAGTAATGAGTTTATGGCAGGTTCCTGACAAAGAAACCTCGGAATTCATGATACGATTTTATGAAAAGTTGTTACTGTTAAAAGACATTCGAAAATCATTTAATGAAACACAAATGGAGATGAGAAAGAAGTATGATCCTTACTTTTGGGCGGCTTTTATTTTGATTGAATAAATTTTCATTTTAAACTCAGAGATTTTATTTCAGATCATATACTAAAATTCATAAATAATAAACAAAATCCACAGAAGCAGGAAGGAGACCCTGGAGTTTAATTTTAAAATTTGGTGAATTAATTGTTCATGTGATATAAAATTACCCTTTTTGACATCTTTACTAATGGTTTCTATGTGTTGGACATACTGCTTTTTAGTTAATGGTTTTCCTTTTGATGTAAAGGCAATCGCTTTGTCATTTAAACTATTTAATAAACGACTTAAAAAATTTTCTTTTTCTGTTTCTGGTAAACTTAAAAATGCTGAGTAAAATAATTCTGCCTGCCGGTAGGCAAGGTCTGCTTTCAACTTTTGCGCTTTTAGCTATTGGCAGTATAATTCTGCGGATCTTCGGTCGCCGGAGGAGTATTAACAACAGCATCTTTTGCCTACGCTGCTGTTTCTGATAATTTATTATGATAAATATCCAGCGCTACTATCATTGCTGTAAATCCCCAGAACAAAGCCGAAGCTTTATCGGTATCAAGGAAGTTGTTCAGGATACCGTGGACATAATAAGTAACCAAGCTTAAATTTAAAATAAGAGCCATTAGCTTGATTTTTTTATTGATTGCATTGCGATATACTTTAGCCCCTGTATAAATTGTAAATAAAACAATTAATGTAAACGTGACCATTCCCAACAGGCCTGACTCGGATAAGGGGCCTAAATATTCACTGTGGGCGTTCCCCCGGTTACCTGCATTTGTGCTGATAATCGTTTTTTCATAAGACAACTGGAATGGGGCATATTTGAACATATAAGTTCCCGGCCCCCATCCGAAGACCGGTTTTGCCTCAAACATCCTGATAGCGCAACTCCACCGGTTTAACCGCTCAACATTCGACGCATCTGAAGTAACATTGGAGATTGATTGAATATGCTCCTTTAAATTGGTTGATGAATCCTGCCTGTTTTTTTCGAGCCGCATTACGATTTCGGTTTTAAAAGCAAAAAACAGGGCGATAAGTATAAATGCGGATATAAATATAGTCTTTAGTTTTATTTTCAGCATTAACAGTATCCAAAAAGCCAAAGCAGCAGCCATGCTGAGCCAGGATGCGCGCGTATAAGAAAATATTATTGCAATAATAAATATTACCAGCACGGCAAAAGAAATTATTTTTTTATATACGGGGTATCCGGAGTAAAACAGTAAACCGAAAAGAACCGGGCATAGCATAGCGAGCACAGCCGCATATGAAGTATGATCGTTATAGATCGGATTCATCACTTCGTGAGCTGCTTTTTCGTCAAAAAAACCATAACCGGATAATCTGTACAACGTGAATCCGATAACAAAAATCATCGGTATAATGTAACACCAAAAATATGTTTTAATAAAGTTATATTTCTTAAAAACCAATGTAGCCATTAAGTAGAAAACCACAACAAACCAGCATCTCGCAATAAAGAACTTGAAAGAAACTAAGGGCATGGTGCTTGTAAGGCTGGTAATAAATATCCAGGTCAGATTCAGATAAATCACAATGGATACGGGATGTTTCAGTATTTTTTTATCAAAATTTTTCTCCACTAAAAGTTTAAATAAAAACAACAGCATTACGCCAAATAAAAGAGGCTCTGTCGGCAAGCTCATGTCAACGGAAGTGTGTGGTAAAAATTCTCTCAGTGGAATAGAAAGGGGTGTAAAGAATACAATTAAAAATATGAGTTTATCTAATGCAAATATTGTATAAAGAATTATCAGCAGCGCAAACGGAACAAGGTTGAAATAGTAGTTTGCCTGCGCCATCATTATGATATTAATAATAATGAATGCGGCAGAAATGATGTAAAACCATTTTTCTTTCTTAAAATCCTGGAGGGTTAATAAAAGATTTTTAGGAACCATTTATGGTATCCGGATTAGTTTTTCTTACGGTTTTCTATAAAAGCAATAGCAATAAATGCAATGATAAGCGCCCCAAGGGTTGACCCTACAACAATGAGCCACCGGATGGGATATGATTTTTTATCTGCAGGATAAGGCGTGCTGACGATCAAAGAATAGGTAATTTTTTTCTGAACTTCCGTAAAATTTTTATCATATTCGTCTTTTATGACACGTAACTGGTCATAAGCGGCCCAGATAACCGACCGCAAACTTAAAAGATCGCCGCCCTTTTCCTTTAAATTTCTCATCAGCGTATCAACCTCTCTGCCTGTTTCTCCTCCCTTCTTGCCAACCATAAGCATATTCATATACCCGCGCGTGAGTTCCTTTGCCTGGGCGTCGAAATCAATAACTCCGTATTTTATCCTGAGATCGCGCTGAAGCCGTTCCAGCGAGTCAATTTCTGTTCTTTTTCTCTTCAATTCTTTACCTTTTATAAAGACCATTTCATAATTTTTCTTTTTATGCAATGCTTCCACTTTATCGTTATAAAACTTTATAATTGAATCAATGATATTGCATGCCGTATAGGGGTCCGTATCATACACCTCAACGCCCACACCTTCAAATTCAGTCTTTGTAAAAGAAACATTGTTTTCAAATTCATCATTCAAATATGAAAAATAATATTTTGACGTTGAATCCAGTTCATAGTGCTTTCCAAGGTTTAGCGCTTTATATAATTTTTTCTTTATATCCATGGATTGGATGATCTGAAGCATCTGCTCGGTCTTGGACTCTTCAGAAAGGGTTGGAAGATTTATCGGGTATAGGTATGCAAACGACCTGAATTTAGGTTTAATCAGAAAAGACACTATGGCGCTTAAAAGAATCGCTGCAACGGCAACAATTATAAGGTGAGCTTTCCATTTATTCATTATCATGAAAATACTCTTATTGTTAAAAAATGCTTCCATATTATCGTAATTAAAATTATTAAATGACTCTTCAACCCTGATGGAAATGGTTTTTAATTCAACGAGCGTTTTTTTTTTACTTTGTCGAACAGTATTAAAATCAGAAATCCAAGTAAAAAGGCAGAGACCGTACTTATACAAATAATCAGCCATTCGATCGGGTAACTGCTCTTCTCGGCTTTTATCGCTTTGTTTACAACAAATTTATGAGGTAAATTCTGCTCTGCGTCCACTTTGGCTTCAGAAAATTTTGATTCTAAGTTTGCCTGCTTTTCTGTTTCTTTTTCTAATAAATCCCTGATAGAAACATACGCGGCTCCATATTCTGCGAGTATTTTTAGCCGTTTGTCAATCTGTTCGGCGCCGTTCGTTTTTCCATCGGCAATGGCCTTTCCCAACGCTTCGTTTAACGCCTGCGACTGATATTCGTAATGCGATATCCCTTTTTGTTGGATCCTCTTTAATGAATCCTCCAATGCCTGTTTACGGGCTTTTAAAGAAAAATACTCTTTTTCAACCAGCATGAATGCTTTCTGGGCGCGTTCTTTAAGCATATTATTAATCGTAGTATCCACTAAGGCGGCAATGTCGTTTGCAATATCGGCTGCAGTTTGCGGATCGCGGTCGTAAACTTCAATCTCAATGGATAAATAAGGCGTTCTGATAAATGTAATATTGTCTTTATATTCTTCATCTAATGCAGTGCGTGGATATCTGGATGTTATCTTATAATGCCTCATAAGGTCATATTTCCGGACGATCCTATTTTCGATCTCATCCGATTGCAATACCTGCAGCATCTGTTCCACTTCCTCTTCCTTCCCGAAATTTAATATTTCTTTCTTGGGTAAATTCAAGCTGAGTAAAGAATTTGAAATAGACGTAGTGGCTGTCGGAAAAATAATGGCGGTGGATTTATATTGGGGTGTAAGGAGAAGAGATACCACTGTTGAGATTACAAAAGCGGCAACCGTAATAATGAAAAGCGGCTGTTTGTTTTTATTAATATAAATTAATAAATCATTTGTGTTGAAATTATATTCCTGATCTGTTTTATCTCCCATCTCTTTTTAATTAAAGGCCTCAAAAATAGGAAAAATATCTTATTGAAAAAATAAATTTACCGACTATTGATTGATGACCGATGACGGATGACTGACGGCTCCTTTGTTTAATAAGCAATAAAATAATAATTAATTCCCTTGCCGAATTGTTCTGAAAATTCCTGTTTGGTGAGAGAATCCTGATTATTCAGCCACCTGTCCATCAGCGATACTTTCATATTGCAGCCGTTCGTAAAAAGATTGTAAATATCTTCCGGCGTAGTGCCGTAATGATCGGATGCGCCAAGGCCATGCTCGAAAATAATCACAGGCCGGCATCTTCTGATGGTTTCAATACCTCCTTTTAATACTTCCAGTTCGGCTCCTTCAACATCAATTTTTACAAACGAAATTTTTAAATCTTTAGGTAAAATATTATCTAACCTGTCTTTTTTCACAATGATTTTTGAAATTTCAACTTTTTTAACAGCATACCTGCGTTTTCTAAAACCGCTGTAAGCAGGGGCATTTACAACATAATGAAAATCTGCCTCTCCCTTGGAATCACTGAGGCCAATCTTGAAAATCCTGCAATTGGTTTTTGAATATTTTTCTACCAGGGCATGAAACATTTCTGGTATGGGCTCAAAAGCATAATGCATTCCCTGCGGAGAAAATTTAAGCATCAGGTCGAGCATCTCTCCTTTATGACAACCAATATCAATACAGTTTGAACCCGGTTTAATAACTTTTTTCATGATGTTATAGGTAAGCCGGTCATACTTCTGGTTTTTAGTTATATCGGCATGAAGTATCCAGAGTATGGATTTAATGACCTTCTTTATAAAATTCATTGCCATGTTAATTTTGCGCAAATATACTGAATCTTTGCAGGTTTGCAAATGCAAAAATGTTTAGATTCAGTTATGCTGAGCATTCAGGTTTGCAAGAAAAAGCAAATCTGAATAGTTGAAGTATAAAACAATATTTTACCTATTTGAAAAATTAAGCAGATAAAAAGGCTCGGCAACAAAATAAAAAGAAAAAATTTCTCTAATTTTGCGGATTCAAAAAAAATGGAATCAGGATACATACATATTAAAGGAGCAAGAGTAAATAATTTAAAAAATATTAATCTCTCGATTCCGCATAATAAACTTATCGTTTTTACAGGTCTCTCCGGTTCAGGAAAATCTTCCATGGCATTTGATACGCTGTATGCCGAAGGCCAACGCAGATACGTTGAAAGCCTTTCGTCTTACACCCGGCAGTTCCTTGAAAAAATAAACAAACCTGAAGTTGATTTTATCAAAGGTATTCCTCCGGCTATCGCCATTCAGCAAAGAGTAAACACGCATAATCCCCGGTCTACTGTCGGAACTTCGACAGAAATATACGATTACCTGAAACTCCTGTATGCAAGGATCGGTAAGACTTTTTCTCCGGTGTCAGGAAAAGAAGTAAAACAACATTCGGTAAAAGATGTATTAAAATATATTTTTTCATTTCCGGCAGAAACTAAAATTTTAGTACTGGCTCCTGTTTTGAATGAAAGGAAAAGAAGCGTAAAGGAAATCCTCAGCTTATTGATAAAACAAGGGTTTTCAAGAGTTGAAATCAATAACGAAATAGTTGAGTTAAGCGATGCCTTAAAAAATAAATACCCTGAAAATATCCTGAATACGGTAAATATTTTAATAGACCGTTTTAAAGTAAAAGAAGATGAAGATACAATAAGCCGCATGTCGGATAGTATTGAAACTGCCTTTTTTGAAGGTAAAGGACATTGTATCGTACGAATTGCGGATAACAAAAAAACCGGGTCGGAACTTTTCTCAAACAAATTTGAATCCGACGGTATCACATTTGAAATTCCATCCGAACATATATTCAGTTTTAATAACCCGATAGGCGCCTGCCCTGTATGCGAAGGCTTCGGAAAAACAATCGGAATTGATGAAGACCTTGTGATCCCGAACAAAAATTTATCTGTTTACGAAGATGCCGTTGCCTGCTGGAAAGGAGAGGTAATGGAAGAGTGGAAGAACAATCTTGTATTCAACGCTTCAAAATTCAATTTCCCTATTCACAAACCCTTTTATGAATTAACCGAAGATCAAAAGCGGCTTCTCTGGAGAGGCAACCGGTATTTCAATGGTCTGAACGAATTTTTTCAATATCTCGAAGAGAAAAAATATAAGATACAGTTCCGCGTGATGTTGTCCCGTTACCAGGGAAAAACTGTCTGCCCGCAGTGTGGCGGAACAAGGTTAAAGAAGGAGGCTTCGTATGTTAAAATAAATGATAAACCCATACAAGAACTGGTTCTGATGCCGATAGCCCGATTAGCAGAGTTTATTAATAATCTTAAATTATCGGAATTTGAGACGGGCGTATCAAAACGTATCCTGATCGAAATCCGCAGCAGGCTGCAGTTTTTAATAGATGTCGGATTAAGCTACCTCACATTGAACCGGCTTTCATCTACACTTTCAGGAGGGGAATCTCAGCGTATAAACCTGGCTACATCGCTAGGCAGCAGCCTTGTGGGTTCGCTCTATGTGCTTGATGAACCAAGCATCGGCCTGCATCCAAGGGATACGCACCTGCTGATCAAAGTTCTGAAACAACTGCGAAATATCGGGAATACTGTTATAGTGGTCGAACACGACGAAGAGATCATCCGTTCCGGCGATGAGATAATAGATATCGGGCCCCAGGCCGGACGGCTGGGAGGCGAGATCGTCTTTCAGGGTACCATAGATTCCTTGATAAAAAACAGTAATGGATTAACGGCAAAATACCTGTGTGGAAATGAAAAAATAGCCATACCCCATCATCGCCGCAAATGGAATAATTATATAGAAATCCAGGGCGCACGGGAAAACAATCTGAAGGGTATTAATGTTAAATTCCCATTGAACACATTTACTGTAATCAGCGGCGTGAGCGGTTCGGGAAAATCATCATTGGTGAAAAAAATATTGTATCCCGCCCTGAAAAAATTGTATGGCGGATATGGAGAAAAAACAGGCCATTTCAGTATCATCAAGGGAGACACTCATCTAATAAAAGATATAGAGTTTATTGACCAGAACCCAATCGGAAAATCGTCGCGTTCCAATCCGGTAACCTATATTAAAGCGTACGATGAAATCAGAAAGCTATTTGCATACCAAAAATTATCGAAGCTGAACGGTTTCACGCAGTCGCATTTTTCTTTTAATATTGACGGAGGCAGGTGCGAGGAATGCCAGGGAGAAGGCATTATCACCGTAGAGATGCAGTTTATGGCTGATGTCCACTTAGTGTGCGAAAGCTGCAAGGGGCAGCGTTTTAAAGAAGAAATATTAGATGTGAAATATTACGGTCACAGTATTTTTGATATCCTGAACCTTACTATTGACGAAGCTATTATTTTGTTCTCACAAAGCAAAGAACATACTGAAAAGAAAATTATTGAAAAGCTGCAGGCTCTCGCAGATGTGGGCATGGGATATGTTAAGCTGGGGCAATCGTCGAGCACGCTTAGCGGAGGGGAAAGCCAGCGCGTGAAACTTGCTTCTTTCCTTGGGAAAGACAAACAGGAACCCAGCCTGTTTATTTTCGACGAACCCACCACCGGCCTGCATTTTCATGATATTCGGAAATTGCTCGACGCACTCAACGCCCTGATAAAAAAGGGACACACGGTAGTTATAATTGAACATAACCCGGAGGTTATTAAATCTGCCGACTGGGTAATTGACCTTGGCCCTGAAGGAGGAAACGAAGGAGGTTCAGTTGTATTCGAGGGCCTTCCCGAAGACCTGGCAAAATGCGAAAAATCGTATACGGGAAAATTTTTAAGGAATAAATTATTACCCTGACTGCGCTTGTTGAAATGTGTTCTGCAGACCACTAAAATTTGCCGCTTACATTTTCCCTGCTTACCGCAGGCAAGCATATTCAATTATACATTCATTAGATTCTCCATTATAATTTTGCCATAACATCATACCATTATCATTTTTTTCCTAATGCATACACCTTGCCATCCGCGGCTCCAACAACTATTAAATTATCAATAACAGCCGGCGTACACGTTATTGCCACACCCAATTCATACTTTTGGATTTCTTTTCCGTTAGTTAAAGACAGAATTCTGATCCATCCGTCTTTAGAACAAATTAAAACCCTGTCATTTGAAATGACGGGTGAACTTTCAATCTTTCCAAGGGTCTGAAATGTCCATAAAACCTTGCCGTTTTTTTTATCAAAGCAATATACTTTTTTATCGTGCGACCCGGCAATAACTTTATCTTTTGTAACTGCAGGCGATGATAAAAACGGGGCGTTTTGCGAAGTTTCTTTTTTCCATACAATTTTTTTATTGATAATGTCAACACATAAAAAATTTCCATCATAATCTCCCATATAAGCGTAGTTTCCTGATAACGCAGAAGAAACAGCAATATATGTTCCAGCATCCACACCGCCAATTTCCTTCCCGGTTTTTGCATTGATGATATGAACTTTTGCATCGCAGCCGCCGATGATAATATTTTTGTTGTCGGTGGTTGGCGCTCCATTCAGGTAATTATTTGTTTCGCATTTCCAGACTAATTTTCCATCCGTGAGATTTACGCAATGTATTGCATAGTCGTAACTGGGTATCAGGATTTGAATTTTCTCATTGATATCAATCCAGTTCACAGAACCGCTCACCTGCCCGTCTGTTTTATATGTCCAGGCTTGTTTCCCGGTTGCAGCATTGACAGCATACACGGTTCCCTCAAGATTTCCGACAATAACCAATTGGTTTATATACACCGGCGGAGCCTCAATAGCGACTTTGGTATTAAATTTCCATTTAAGCGATCCGTTCTTATTCAGGGCATATAAATTTCCATCGGTTGATCCGATAAAAATCGTGTTGTCGCTGATCACGGGAGATGATTTTATTTCTCCGCCCGTCTTATACGACCAAAGGATCTTCATTCCCTCCGGTATTTTACATTGCGTATTTCCTGTCAGAGAATTATCGCCCCGATAAATCGGCCAATTGGTAGATGTCTGAGAAAAGAACGGGGTAGTCCTTGTAAGGAAAAAAATAATCAGGGTTATATATTTGAGTCCCCTCCGAAAAGTCGTATTTAATGATTTCAGCGACTTTTTGCCCTTAATCCCTAAAGGGAAGTCGCTGAAAATCAGCCTCCCTTTAGGGTTGGGGCAAAGCGGATTTTCAGCATTTGAACTTTTCGGAGGGGACTCATATTTTAATCTCACCATTTTTTAGTAATTACTGATTCTGCATTTTAAAATTTGAAATTAACTTTTATAAAAAGCCAACGCACCTGTCGGGCAAGAATCAACACATTCTTTTGCCGTTTTTCTCAAAGCTTTCGATATTTTATCAGTAAACGGGACTCCGATCTTAACTTTAAACCCCCTTCCGATAAACGTAAAGGCAATCTCCTCTGTTTTTTCTGTTATCTGAATACAAATACCGCATTTAATACATTTTTGCGGTTCGTAAATTACATTTTCAGGATAAATAATTTTCGATACATCATTTCTTTCCGTCAACTCAAAGATTCTTTGACAGGCTTCAAATTTCTCAGCCAATAATCTCAGTTTACATATATCGGCTTTCCTGCAATCACAATGCAGGCAGCGTTTTGCTTCGGCTACGGCTTCATCGGCAGTAAATCCGGATTGAATCTCTTTGGGTTCAGTTCTTGCATTTGCATTTTCTGGTTCTTTTAAAAATTCAGGCTTTTCATTATCGCGCATTTTGCCATAGCTTGAATTAAATTTCAGTTTCGCTATACGTTGACTTTTTGAAGATGACGGTATTTCTTTGAAATCTTTTTGTGAAAAAATAAATTCCTGCAATTGCATTATTGAAACAGCAGCATCAATATTTTTTCTCCTGCATACCTTTTCACAGGGAGCTGCACATTCAGCACAACCGTGTTTTGTTTTATGCAAAATTTTTGCTGCATTCTTGAAATCACCTTTTGCAAGAAAACGGTTTATCGCTGGGATATTGGTGTGTGCTGGACAAGCCCTCTTGCAGGGCGCTTCGCAATCGCCGACATGTTCGCTCAATAAAAGTTCAACAGCATTTTTTCGTAGCTTTTTAACCTCATCATTATCTGTTTCAATAATCATTCCGGTCTGAGCCAAAGCAGAACAAGCCGGCAAAAATTTTCCGGAATATTTATCTTCAACAACACAGACCATACACGAAGAGGATGGAATAAAATCTTTCAGATAACAGAGTGTGGGTATTTCAATGCCTAATTGCTCTGCTGCTTTTAAAAGCATTGTGCCATCCGGTACTTCAATAAAAATATTATTTATTTTAATTCGTATCATTTCAATTCATGTGTTCAATAATCGGCTGCATGCTGATAATAAATAAAAACGAACTCATATTAGCCTATATCTTCTCAACTGCCTCATTCGGACAAACCTGTTTGCAAATATCGCATTTAATACATTTTTCAATATCAATATTGTGCTTTTCGTAAGGATTAAATTCAATAGCGCCTGATGGACAATATTGTGCGCAACGGGTGCAGCCGATACATTTTTCATTAATAGAATACATTATTAATTCTTTACACTTTTTCGCAGGACAGGTTCCCGAGATATGTGCTTCATACTCTTCCATGAAATATTTCAAAGTTGTTATAACCGGGTTTGGCGCACTTTTTCCAAGACCGCACATACTTCCTTTTTTTACCTGAAATGATAATTCCGCTAATTTTTTCAGGTCGTCCATGTTGGCTTTTCCCGAAGAAATTTTTTCAAGGATGTTGAGTATATGCTTTGTGCCGACCCTGCAATATACACATTTTCCGCAGGATTGGTTTTGGGTGAAAGAAAGAAAATATTTCGCTATATCAATCACGCAATCCGTTTCGTCAAGAACCACGAGACCACCGGAACCCATCATGGCTCCGATCTCATTAAGGAATTGATAATCTACAGGCGTTTCAGCCAAAGAAGCAGGAATACATCCACCGGAAGGACCGCCGATCTGAACTGCTTTAAATTTTTTATTTCCCTGTATTCCTCCTCCGATTTCCTCAACAATTTCACGAATGGTAATTCCCATAGGTACCTCAATAAGTCCGCCCCGCGCTATTTTCCCGGCTAAAGCAAATACTTTCGTTCCCTTGCCGGATGATGTTCCGATCTTATTAAAAGCATTCGCTCCATTCCTGATGATCCACGAAATATTTGCAAAAGTTTCAACATTATTCACTAAGGTAGGATAACCATTAAACCCCTGTTGAGCAGGAAATGGCGGGCGCATGTGGGGCATGCCGCGTTTACCTTCCATAGAAGCTATCAGGGCGGTTTCTTCACCGCAAACAAAAGCGCCGGCGCCTTCAAAAATTTCAATCTGTAACGAAGTTTTTGAATTTAATATATTATCTCCTATAAATCCATGCTTTTCACATTCAGCCAATGCTTCCCGGATTCGTTTCACAGCCAGGCGATATTCAGCACGAATATAAAAATAACCCTTTGTTGCACCGGTAGCATAAGCGGCTATCGTCATCCCTTCAATAATACGGTATGGGAAAGATTCAAGAAGCATACGGTCCATAAATGCGCCGGGATCGCCTTCATCTCCATTACATATAATATATTTAATATTTGATTGCCGGTTATAAACCGCTTCCCATTTTTCTCCGGTTGGAAAACCTGCTCCTCCCCTGCCCCGTAATCCGCTTTGTTTTATCATTTCAATAATTTCTTCCGGAGAATATTCATCCAGACATTTTTGTAATGCTTCAAATCCGCCTTTTTGTTTATACTCGTCAATGTCAATCGGATTTAAAACGCCTTTTAATTCAGTGGCGATATGAACCTGCTTTTTCATAAAATCCTGAACAGGTTTTTCGGATACATCAAGATAACATTTGTCTGGTGATGAAACCTGGTTGTCTAAATACAGGCGGTCTAATTTCTGAAACAGGTTATTTTTCAACTTATCTACAAAATTGGCGGGTTCAAAATGTTTCAATAAAATATTTTTTACATCCTGTGGCGCTACTTTCGAATAAAACGTAACACTATCATTCTTGTCTTTGACTTCGAGCAATGGAACCTGGTGACACATTCCCACACAACTCACTTGTTTCACCTGAGTATGGATCCCGGTTGCTTTAAGCCCGTCCATCAAGGCTTCCCTTACATCTTCGCTGCCGCTGGCAATACAACAAGAGCCTAATCCTAGGCGGATTTCACCCTGCAGTTTGGAGTTTCGTATCCATGATTTTTGTTCAACGTATTTTTCGGTTGCTTTTGATAAAAAATTATTTAGTATTTCCGCAATATCATTCTGCCCGACTTTTCCATAGGTTACTTCATCAATCTGAACAGCCGGCGCAATCGTGCAACAACCTAAGCAAGCAACCTGCTTCAAAGTGAACAGGCCATCCTTATCCGTATCATGTTCAGGGTTCAATTTCAAATAACGGGAAAAAGCATCATACACCTGCATAGCGCCTTTTACATGGCATGCCGTACCCACACAAACTTTTATAAGATGCTTACCTGCAGGTATAAAACGAAATTGAGAATAAAAAGTAGAAACACCGATTATTCGCGAATAAGAAATACCTGTCAGATCGCAAACTTTTTTTAAAACGTCATCCGGCAGATAATTAAATTCTTTTTGAACAGCCTGTAAAACAGGGATGGCTTTATCTTTCGATGTTCCGTATTGGCTGACGATTTGCTGTATAATATGTTCAGTATTTTCAATCATCGTTATTTATTCCCCACACAATACAAATTTTTCTGCCCTCTGATATAAATCTGTCCATTTGCAAACGCAGGCGTACAATCAGATTTTTCACCTATTTTGGGGACGCCGACCAATGAAAATTTCTTATCCGTCTTCATAATATGCATCACTCCGTTACGATTCATCATGTATATTTTACCATTTGCAATAATCGGCGAAGCATAAAACCCAATATCAAATTCGTTCGACCAGAATAGCGTACCGTCTTTTGTGTTATAACAGGCAACTTCGCCTGCAGATGTTGTTACAATTAAATAATCTTTCCACGCCACAGGGCTTGAAACATCCGAAAGAAAATCTTCATTTTCCCAGATTATTTTTGGAGGATTTCCTGCTTTAACAGCAGTCAACTTTGCATACGTATTCACAGCAAAAACCACACCGTCGGCATAGGCGGGCGACGGACCGATCTCACCGCTCAAGCAATCCACTTTCCATAATTCATTTCCGGTTTCAGGATCATAGGATGCGACATACGGTTCATTATTTACAATAATTTCATATTGATTACCATTTTTAACAATGATCGGAGAAGCCCATGATATATGGCCCGGACGGGTTGTATTCCATCTTACATTTCCAGTATGAGTTGAAAGAGCTAACAGGTTTCTTGTTTTGTTCTGATCGTACTGAACAATTAAAAGGTTGTGAAAAAAATTCAGCGAAGAAGCGTGGCCGTAATGGTTATCGGGTACACCCAGGTTTTTTGCCCAAAGTTGTTTCCCCTCAAAATCAAAACAAATAAGGTCTCCATTGGCAAATATGGCAAAAACCCTTTTACCATCGGTTGTCAGGGTTGAAGCGGAATACCCGGCATCCGTAACCTTGGGAGCAGCAGCCGGGCTGCCTTTGATATTTTCAACAGGCCGCGACCAGATTAATTTTCCATTCTTACGGTTAAAACAATACACTTCTCTTTTCTGTGCCGTTGCGCCTGAAAGGAAAATATAATTACCCCATACAACAGGCGAGTTATAGCCCGGTAACGGAACAGCAGTTTTCCATACAATATTTTTACCGGATACACCATCCCATTCTGTTGGCAGTTTTTGCTGATTGCTTACACCCAAACCAAAAGGCCCGCGGAAAGAAGGATAATTTGACAGAATAGAATTATCATCCGGGAAATCTTTTTCATCAGCATCAGCAGGATATACATCTGTAATAGATTCTATTGAATTTACCAAAGAGTTGTCAGCTTTTTTCAATATCTCTTGAATCTGAATATTTTGATCTTTTACATCGTTGGTGTTACTATATTCATTTGCCGACAATCCGTCTTTCTCTGTATTAAAATCGGTATAAGAATTCTTCGACAAAAACAATAATACAACGACAAATGCAACAATTATCATAGTAAGAGATAGTATCCATATCCGTTCGTTGGATCGCTTCATCCAGAAATCAATCCGGGTAGTAGGCGCTTCAGGTTTCGTGACTTCAAATTTCAATGAATTATAAATTAATACAGATGCTATAAGAAGTATTACCGCCACTAACAAAAAATACGAACCAATATCAAGCTGCCACTCGCTGGTAAAAAAAGCTTTCCGCGTCATCAGATCTACGGAACGTATTTGCTGTTTCAATTCTTCATCGTTTGGATTTTGGCTGAGTTTGCCGATTAATTTTTCAACACGGTTATTTTCAATCGGGGAAACTGACTTCAACTGAATATAATTTATAATGAGCAATGCACTGATGAGTATGATAAAAACGAAGGAAACCAAAGCTGTTCCCTTTGTAATTTTACGAATTATATTTTTTGTTTCCGACAACATAATTATTAATGTCGAGTATATTTGATATTTACTTTTTATCGATCTCTTACTTTTCAACTTTCTGCTTTTTCCTTTCTCCTCCTGTCTTTATCCACCGGGCAATACTTATAACACCTGCCGCAACTCAGGCAATTTCCCCTGTCTGGTTCATAAATCGTTCTATATTTAAAAATGGACGATCTGATAAGAGCGGTTGCAAGAAACAATCCAAGCAATGCACCCATGATCCATGCCCCTTTGTATATCTTTGACTGAATAACGGCGGCATCTGCAAAAAGCTCCTTTACCGATATTCCTGATGCATTAAATGTTATTGCTTCCTGGCTTGCTGATTTTGTATTTGTAAGAATTTCATCTGATATCTCTTGGGCCAGCCTCACCTGTAAATTAACCATAGATAATGGTTTGTAAAGACTGGAACATATAAATCCACTGGCAAACATAAAAACAGGAATCAGGATAAAAAACAATAAGAGACGTTTTGTGCCTTTTTCCTGAGGTTCTGACTTCACTGTAGCAGTTGGTTTCTGAATCGCATCAACAGGACATGTATTTTCACATAGTCCGCACTGTATACAATCTGTTGGTGAGATAGTGAGATGCCACCATGAAATGCGGGAAATCCAGTTCAGCAATACGCCATACGGACATAAAAAACGGCAATAAGGGCGGGCAATAAAAATGCCGGTTACCAAAATCAAAACGCCAAACACATACATGCCGAATGTTGCGCTGAACCTGAAAAATCCGATAAACGGATCGTATCTGCAAATAATAAAATCCGAACCGGTTGCAGCAAATAAAACCGCCAACGATAAATATAAATAAGGAATAATACCTAATGATTTTTGAATCCATGAAGAAACTTTAACAGGTTTATAAATCACCAAATCCTGCAGCGAGCCAAACAAGCAGACGCCGGCACAAAAAGTTCTTCCGAAAAAAAGAGTATAAAACAGGGGTAAAACAAAAAAAACGATAACGGATATTGGAAGGATATAGCTTTTATCAAGCAATGCCAGGGATACATTTTGTATAGCGCCTATGGAACATACACAGCCATGCCTGTAAAATCCAAAATAAATCACAGAAAAAACAGTTGACCAAAAAACAAACCTTCGTGATCGTTTCTTTAAAATAAAATAGGTGATGAGCGATAACAAAACAACAAAAACGAATATATCAAGATAAACCATAAATATACCCTGGTCAAATGGTAATTGCGTGGGCGGAGGCACATGCCCGTTATCAAACTCGGGCTGCGGGAAACGTTGCTGCGCAAACAATACAGCAGAGTTTAATGCAAAATATAAAAAGGATAGTATCTTAAAAATTTTACTCATTTCATTACGTTGAACTTAAATTTATCATCGCTCAAACTTTTAACTTTAAACACTCTCTTCTTCACACTTCGACCATTTCGGCATTTCGACCCTTCGACACCCTTCGACAAGCTCAGGGTTCAACTCAGGGCTCAATGTCCGAAATGAACTTGAAACTGGTTTATCCTTTCCATCCACTCTTCAACAAATACGCTTTGCTAGCGGAAATCTGTTTAAATGCTCCCGATGGGCATACTTTGGCAATAGAGCACTGGTTACACTTTTTACAAAGATCGCGGATGATCTGCAAATGAAGCGATCCGTTTCCAAAAGAACTGCAACCCTTCACACATTTTGCACATCCGATACAAAGTTCCCTGTCAATATCGTATTTATAATAGTGCTTCTCTATATATGATCTTTTTAATGCTTTTGTAGGGCACAACAGGTTCTCGGCGCCAGTATTTAATTCCTTTACATTAGGGACAAAATAACCGCTGCATAAATTGCAGTAGCCGCACATTATATATATATGTACGCATTTCACGGCAGAGGGATTCAACACGCAGGATGTCGCGCAACGGCCGCATTGAGTACATTTATAAGGATCAATCTGCCATACGAGATCTTCATCCATCGATTTCTTTACAAGATAACCGCTCACGGAAGCTATTGACACAAATGCGGCAGCTTGAAATCCCAGGCGAATGAAATCCCTGCGGTTCATGCTTTTTTTGCTTCCGGAATCATTCTTTTTATTTTCTTTTTTGTCCATAAATTTTAAATGAACATTTAATTTTGAAACACGTGTATTAATTTTGCCTGTGGTTCGAGAATATAAATTTTCTGTTTTGAATCCACTGCAATATCAAGGCCTTTGCTGTTTTTTGCAAATTTATCAGAACCCGCCAAAGCGCAGAGAAACTCTCCGTTTTTGTTATATTTTTTAACTCTTACAATTCCTTTTTCAGCGGTGATAAAAGAACCGTCTCTGAGAATGGCAAAATGAGAAGGATTACAGCAACCGCAGAAACCGTCTAAACTGGCAGACGCTTTTCCCCAATGGGATTGAGGTTTTCCGGTTTCATCAAATTTTACCATGATATGCATGCCCGTATTCGCAGCCCATAAAAAACCTTCTGCATCTACGGCAACATCAAAATAATAACTGGGAATAATAAACCTTGTGATTTCATCTGAAGTATCTTTTGTGCCGATTTTATTAAGGATAATTCCATCCATGCCGAACTGGTAAATAAAATTATTATGCGCATCTGCAATATAGGCCATATCTGGCTTCAGGGCAATTGAAGTAATAACTGAACTATCCCCGATATTCTGCCACTTATTTAAAAGATTTCCTGAAGGGCTGTATATCTCAATATGATTTTCAGCGCCGATAAAAATTTTATTATCCTTATCAATGGCAATGCAAAATCCTATTGACCGCGTATAAACCCGTGAGATTTCTTTTCCTGAATTATTCAGTTTCAGCAACAAGCTATCACCGCTCACCCAGATATTATCACCGGTATCAAAAGCTATTCCGTGAGGGCAACTAAAATCAATTTTAATTTTATTCACCTCTTTATAACATTGGTATTTTTCAGGGATTTTTCCAAGCGTGTCAAGGTTTAGTTCATATGGATTTTTATCTGTGCTGTTTTTTACATTTCGAACTAAAATTTTTCCGACAATCATTATTACAATCATAATGATTACGCCGGCAAGCGCTATTTTGTAGTGTTTCTGCATTATCGTAAATCTATACCATACATTTTTTTCAGGTCGCGGATAATTAAGTATCCATCAGCAAAAGCCATTGGCCCCCAGGCATCCTGTCCGTCTATAATTTTTACCTGAGCAATTTGAGAATACCCTGTGGATGAAGCTTTGATCAACGTCAATTCGCCGTCATCATTCAAAATTAAAAATTTATCGTTAATAACTAAGTAGGGACCTAGTCCAAACCGTTTCGTTTTTCCGCTTGACCACACAGGCTTGCTGCAATCATCGGGATTATAACACACAAACTGATTATGCAGCGCTCCTGCATCTTTTGGCAGGATGCAATACAACAAGCCGTTATAAAAAACCGGGGTTTGTTGCTCCGATGCAATACCCGTTGATGGAGTTAATTTTTGTACTAGCGTTGCTTCAAATGTATCATTCTTTTTTCCAATTCTAATAACTGCGCTTCCGGCTCCATAACCGGCAGTAAACAGGATTTTCCCTTTATTCAAATATACTGCAGACGGCGCTACAACAGACGGCGCACTTGAAGAAAATTCCCATAGAATTTTTCCGGCATCATCACCTTCTGCTGAAATGCCGGCCAATCCGCCAATCGCGCCATACACATACATCCGTTTGCCTTCAATGGTCATCGGGATAATTGATGAATGAGACATTTTCAAATTTCTTTTATTCGGCGTTTCCCAAAGCTGTTTCCCTGTTTTGCAATCAATGCCAATCATCAGTGATTTACCGCCCGGCGCAATTACGGCAACATCATTGTCTATCAAAGGGCATTGCCCGGTGTACCAGAACGGTGCTTCTGTATTAAATTCTTTTTCCAGATTGAGCGTCCATAATAAATTACCGGTGGGCCTGTCAAGGCACATTACATGGCAGCGCGGCCCAAGTGTTACAATATATTTATCGGTAACTGCCGGAATGGTTCTTGAAACTCCATGATTTTTTTTCATCCGCACCTTGTACCATCTGCGCCATATCTCTTTTCCTGTAGTTAAAGACAAACAGCGAAGCGCATCCGCTTTTAATTTCTCATCATAATCCAGCACATAAACAAATCCTGCATAAACCGAAGCTGCAGCATACCCTTCACCCATATCAGCAGACCATGCAATTTTCGGCTTTTTTGTTTTCCAGTCTTCGTTAATATGTATATCTGTTTTAAGAATGTTGTCATGATTCGCTCCCCTGAAACAGTTCCATGTATTTTTCAATCCGGATGTTTCATCTGAAAAACGCTGAAACGATTCGCCGATTTTTACATTTTCGGATTGCACGTTGTCCACACCGGGTAACGGTTTATCCATGCCCGGAACACTCTCCACAAAATTACTAGCAGGATTACGCGAAAACCATATTACAAAAAAAACAAGATATAAAATCGCAATAGCTCCAACAGCTAAAAAAAACCATTTTTTATATGATTTACGGTCGGACAATTTTTTTTATCGGATTGATTTTATTTTGCAGATATTGAATACGCCATTAATACATTTCCATGACGGACATACAACACACCGTTATTAATTACAGGATGCGCCCAGTGCTGTTCGAGACCCAGTTCAATTTTAATTTTACTTACAATATTAAAATCAGTTATGCCGGGTTTTACAAGAGCCAGTTCTCCTTTCTCTCCGTAAGCATATAACATATTATCGGCAGAAATAATACAACCTTTGGCAAGGGCCTTTGATTTGAATTTCACCTCGCCGGTTTTCCAATCTAAGCATTGCCATTCAGGGTCGTTCTGGCCGGAGCCGTAAATAAATCCATCCCATAAAACAACTCCTCCGATCTGGTTATCGAGGGTTTCATTTTTCCAAACCTGGGTTACGCTATTTCCATCATCGGCAATTTTTAACATCACGCCGCCCGACCCGTAACCGCTCACACAATAAAGCATTCCGTCTTTATAGGTAGGCGTGTTGGGATGAACCGACCATGTATTTGTTTTTTTATACGACCAGAGAAGTTTTCCGGATTCAGGGTCAATTCCCAAAATATTATCTGCCGTTATGGTGATAAGAATTTTCTTCCCTTTGTGGTCAATAATATAAGGAGAACAATAGGCAGATTTATCGCCTTTACCCTTGGATACCCAGATTGTTTTGCCATCATTTTTATTTAAAGCAACAACATTTGCCGCACTTCCTCCTGCAGAAAAAAATACTTTATCGCCATAAACCAAGGGTGATTCGGCAATTCCCCACCTTGGAACCTTTCCCTTAAATGTTTTAACCACATCTACAGACCAGAGAATTTTTCCGGTTGCAGCATCAATACAAACAGCCATGCCGTATGTGCTATGTACATACAGTTTGTTATTATCCAGGGTAGGAGTAGTCCGCGTACCCGGATAAGACTCATCCCACGTGGCGCCATATTCTGTCCTCCACAATTTTTTTCCTGTAATATCAAGTGCAAATAAAAAGTCTTTTCCGGCAACAGATCCGGTAATATAAATTTTGTCCTTTGCAATGACAGGTGAAGAAAATCCCTTTCCCAATTCATCAAAATGCCAGAGCATTTTTGGACCTTCATCGGGCCATTTTTTCAACAGGTTACTCTCGTTGTAAATACCATCCCTGTTCATTCCACGCCACTGGGAAACAGTTTGCGAAAACAGGCTAATCGAAATTAACAGAAGTGATAATATTAAGTTTAGAAATTTATTCATGCTTATCAAAATTTATTAATCAACTACAAATTTGTCAAATTTATGATGTCTTTAATTATACATTTCCCTTTTTAATATCATAAGCCATCATACATTTCCCATGCCGTATATATAAAACGCCATTATGAATAACCGGATGAGCAAAATGATCCTTTGTACCTTTATTTACTTTAAATTTACAGATAATCTGTAGCTTCTTTGGTTCTGGTTTCATCAACCCCATTTCACCTTTTTCGTTATAGCAATAAAGCATACTGTCTGCAAAGATAGTTGTTCCCCTGTTAAATTTGACTGAATCAACAATCTGGCCGGATCTTGCATCTAAGCTTTGCCATATTTTTCTTGGATAAGCAGAAGCATATATAAAATCATTAACCTTTATAAAACCGCCGAATGCATTGCCAAAATCTTTGTTTCTCCATAAGGTTGTGATCCTGCTCCCGTCTTTTGATAATTTCAGTTTTACTGCGCCCTTTCCATCGGCTTCCACATAATAAATATAATGATTGCCGTAATAATTTTCATACAACGGCGTGTTGCCCTGCGTATCGCCCTCTTTACCTTGGTCGTCCGACCACAACAGTGTTCCGTCTTTTATATCAATACCCAGCAATTTCTGCATGGAGAAAGTTACAAGAATGCTTCTTTCAGACAGGCTGATAATAATTGGCGAGCAATAAGAAGGCGGCTCGCCCATGCCTTTTGATACCCATTGAATTTTTCCGGTTAATTTTTCAAGCGCCACCACATTTGTATCCCTGCCTCCCGGCATGCAGTAAACATTTTTCTCATCCACTAATACGGATTCAGAAATACCGAAATGATTGTTTCTCCCATGAAGATCGTTAATTATATCAACGGCCCACTTTTGTTTACCGGTCATGTCGAAGCAAACCACTCTGCCGTATGCGGAACAGATATAAATCAGGTTATCATTCACAGTGGGGGTGCAACGCGAACCCGGGAAAGGCCTTGACCACTCTTTGCCGTAATTGGATTTCCACTTTAATTTTCCCAGCAGGTCGAATGCAAATAAATAACCGGTACTGTCCACTTCACCCATTATATAGATGCAATCTTCGGTAATTACCGGGGAACCATAGCCGTTTCCAATAATACTGTCAATGCTCCACAACAATTTGGGGCCTTCAGCGGGCCAGTTTTTCAGGAGGCCTTTTTCTTCATAAACACCGGATCTTTCAGCGCCGCGCCACTGAGCAGTATTTGGGCTTTGCTTGTTTATATTTTTACATGAAATAAAGGGAAGAAACGCTAAAATGAAAATCAAATTTTTTAAACTCATATTTTAATAGGTTAAATTTTATTGTAACAACAAAGAAACCACTAATAAACTAAATAATTTTTAAACTTTTTTAATATCAAAAGCATTTTATATTGAAACCGGGGTAAATTACCGCATTTAAAAAAATTCCAAATTCCAAACTCCAAGCCCAAAATTCCAAGAGGACTTGTAGCGCAGGTTTTAGTTCTTTCCCAGCGTTGAAACTTACAGGTCTCAGCTTACGAGTCGACGGAAACCTGACAGGTTGTTCGGCCTAAAAATTATACCGGTTGTCTTCACTGAGTTTTGCCGCAATTCTTCTGCGCGCTTCTTTAATATTAACCGGTTCCACTGTCGTAAATTTTTGCAACCCGTTCTGAAGTTTGTAGAATTCTTCTCCTTCAGCAAATGAAGCGAAAGCGTCAATTCCGGATTTGTAAATTCTTGCGGCAGCATCGTGGACAAAACAGTCGATAATGTCTTTGTAGATTTTTATTTCATCGGCGGTTTTCATGCCCTGCAGTTTTTCAACCCTCAGTATTGCCGATTCGGCAGCAAACAGTTGCATGATCATATCGGAAATATTCATCTGCACTTCCTGTTCGCCGGAATACTGTTTGCAGAGCGATTCATAAGCCCTGCCCAAGGTAAGGATGATGGCCTTTTTGAAATTTTTGATATAGAAATATTTTTTTGCGAAATAATCGTTTATAGATGCGCTGGTCTCGTTAAAACTTTCTATATTTTCATAAATTAATTTTGCCATTGAGAAAACAGGAGCATCCGCTTTTTTTGCAAATTTAAGAAACGAATCGGCAATGACCAACCGGTTGATCTCATTGGTGCCTTCAAAAATTCTGTTAATGCGCGAATCGCGGTAAGCCCTGTCAACCGGCATTTCTGCTGAGAATCCCATGCCGCCGTGAATCTGAACTGCTTCGTCCACTACATAGTCGAGTGCTTCGGAACAGAAAACTTTAAGAATCGCAGCTTCCATGGCATATTCGCCGATGGCTTCTAAGTAAGCCTGCGGTTTCGCCATACCGCCGGCAACATGAGCCTGAATGGTATCGTCAACATACTTGCTGGTGCGGTAGGTCGCAGATTCAGAAACAAAAGTCCTGATAACCTGTTCGGCTAATTTAAATTTTATAGCGCCGAAGTTTGAAATCAGGGAGCCGAATTGTTTTCGTTCGTTGGCATAGTTCACAGAATGCATGGTTGCACGCCTCTGGGCGCCGAGAACATTTGCCCCCAGCTTGATACGGCCGATATGCAATATGTTCACTGCAATTCTAAATCCTTCGCCTCTTTTCCCGAGCATATTTTCAACAGGCACTTTGCAATCGTTAAAGAAAATCTGAACGGTTGAAGAACCTTTTATCCCCATTTTTTTTTCTTCGGGGTTGAAGGTAACGCCCGGAAAACCTCTTTCAACAACGAATGCGCTTAAAATTTTATCATTGTCAATCTTGGCAAAGACCGTCAATACATCGGCAAAACCGCCATTGGTGATCCACATTTTCTGGCCGTTTAAAATATAGTGTTTCCCATCTTCTGACAAGACCGCTTTTGTTTTTCCCGAGTTGGCATCCGAGCCGGCATTGGGTTCGGTGAGGCAATACGCGCCGGCCCATTCGCCGGAAGCAAGTTTTGGTAAATATTTTTGTTTGGTTTCTTCGCTTCCATAGTATAAAATTGGTAAAGTACCAATGCCTGTGTGAGCAGAAAATGCAACAGCAAAAGAAAATCCCGCTCCCAGAATGTCTGACGAAAGCATGGATGTTACGAATGATTGTCCGAAACCGCCGTACTCTTCCGGAACGGAAATTCCCAGAAGTCCCAGTTCGCCAGCTTTTGCGACAAGCGAACGCATGAGACCGGGTTCCATGCCGTCTATTTTATCCAGAACCGGGAACACTTCTTTATCTAGAAAATCCTGACACATTCCTGCAATCATTTTCTGCTCTTCAGAAAATTCTTCCAGAATAAAAATGTCTGCTGCTACCGATTCGCAGATAAGAAATTCGCCGCCTTTGAGTACTTTTTTGTTTTCCATTTTTTAATTTTTAGAACTGCAAATTTAATCCTTAATAAATAACTACATAGGAGAATGATTAAATATTTTTTAACAGGTTATTTTTTGCATTTTATACCGAAAACGGGTTAGTCTTTTACGATTTTCAATGATTTTTTGCCCTCCTGCCTGCCGGCAGGCAGGTAATCCCTAAAGGGAAATTATTGAAAATCAATGCTCCCTTCAGGGTTTGGGGCAAACATTGATTTTCAAAAAAAGTAATGATTTATCACGTTTTCAGTATATAATAAACCGTTTCCAAAAATATTAAATTCAAAAGAGAAAATCCTTACTAAACATGGTCGCTCTTTTCTAAAATATGATTGAAAGATTGTCGCAACATAAAGATTAACGATTGATGATTAACGATATTCGATATGCGAAGTAAATACGAACTTTTAAAGTTTATTGATCGTATATTGTTCATCGGTATTCGCATATAATTATTTTTCCAGATTCTTTTTTGCGGTTTCAATACTTTTAACAAAAATTGAAATCAATTCGTCATTTTCCTTTAATACTTTCAGTATCTTTTCTTCTGTTCTGTATAGCTTTGCTTTAAAGAGTATTTTCAGGCAAAT
>JACREX010000040.1 GCA_016212695.1 Bacteroidia bacterium | reverse complement strand
TTTCATCAAATAACCTTCTTCGTCTTTTTCGCCGATTCTTTTTTGGTAGTCTTCTTTGCTTTCTTTAAAACAGTCGGGGTAAATAAAACTGTCGTTGCCTGTATTGTATGGCGGGTCAATGATAATGCACTTTATTTTTCCGTAGTATGCCTTTTGCAAAACTTTCAGCACTTCCAGATTTTCGCCTTCAATAAAAACATTTTCGGTAGTGTCAAAGTTGATTGATTCTTCGGGAGCGGGTTTTAGCGTTGCCGTGGTAGATTGTTGTAAAACTTTAAATGCGTCTGTCTTGCCCGCCCAATTTAAAACATAACGTTCGTTTCGGAACTCTAAATTTTCTTTTCCAAGAGTTGCCTGAAGTTTTTCCCAGTCAATTTTTCCTTCTGTAATTGTCTCTGGAAAAAGTTGTTTCAGTTTTTCCAACTGGTCTTGCCGTATGTCTAAAGACTCTCCTGTCATTATTTTAGTTTATAAATTTTGTTGTAAATATAAAAGGAATATTCGATATTTTTTTGTGTGCGTTGGGAAAATTTGGCTTCAAGAAATAAATTCGGGATATGTATTTTGATTTTACCTTTGGTTTGGCTGTTGCGTCACGAAAAAATCGGGATGTGCCAGATGTGCGCAGTAAATCCCTGACTAAGCGTTCTCTCCGGTTTGTCGGTGAAATAAACGAATTATACAGGTTAATCCATTTTTGTATGATTCAGAGTGATTTTTTGTGAAAATAAAAAAGAAATTTTTAAAATCCAATATTTAAGGCATTTTTTCAGAATCTCTCTGGCCAAATATTTGTTAGTTTTGATAATTAGTTATTTCAAAATGAATTTATATTTGTATTTTGATATTAAAAATTTATAAAGAGATGAGACGATTTTTATGTATGGGCGTGTTTTTGCTGGTACTTAACATATTGGCAAATGCGCAGGGCAAGAAATATAAAATAGCCATTGTCGCTTTTTACAATCTTGAAAACTTATACGACACGATAAATGATCCTGACAAAGACGACGAAGAGTTTCTGCCGGAAGGCAAGTATAACTGGACAGGCAAGCGCTACTGGGCGAAACAGAAAAACATGTCGGAAGTGATTGCGCAATTAGGACAGGATCTGCTTAAAGGAGGCCCGACCATCATGGGCTTAGCTGAAGTCGAAAACAAACAGGTAGTATTGAACCTTATCAATCAACCCGCGCTTAAAGGCTCCGGTTATGATGTTGTGCATTATGATTCGCCGGACAAAAGAGGCGTGGATGTAGCATTTATTTACCGGAAAAAAAGATTTACCGTAACCGGCAGCCGGGCGGTTCCGTTATATTATCCTGAAGAAAAAGATTTCGCCACGCGCGACCAGCTCGTTGTTTCCGGCCTGTTAGACGGAGAGCCGGTACATGTTATAGTAAACCACTGGCCCTCGAGACGGGGCGGCGAGGAAAAAAGTTCTCCGAAACGCGATGCTGCTGCAAAACTCTGCCTTTCCATTTCAGACTCCATTCGAAAAATCAAAGCGGATGCAAAAATCATTATTATGGGCGACCTGAACGATGATCCGGTTGACGAAAGCATTGCCAAAACACTCAATGCAATTGGTAAAATCGAAAAAGTTGTGTCCAACGATTTCTTTAACCCCATGTGGAAACTTTTCAAAGACGGCGTGGGTTCATTGGCTTATAAAGATGTATGGAACCTGTTTGACCAGATCATAGTATCCGGCACACTGACGGGTGACGACAGGTCTGCTTACAAATTTCTCAGGGCAAAAGTGTTTAACGAAAAATTCCTGCGGCAGAAAGAAGGAAACTTTGAAGGCTATCCATTCCGCACCTACGTTGGAGAGACGTATTACGGCGGCTACAGCGATCATTTTCCCGTATATATTTTTTTAACAAAAGAACTTAAATAACAGCGGAAATAAAAGAATGTATAAATTCCTGCTTGCGGCCTGCCTGCCGGTAGGCAGGTAGGTAAGTATCCTGTTTTATGTATCCTTTCAAAGATTTTGTGCAATCAGAACATGTCCGGGTTGAAAATGTAGATTACTCCAAGTGCAACAATGCAAGCGACTATAAGCAGGATAAGAATCCTTTTTGTAAGTTTGCTGGTTGTATGCTTTTTCTCAAGATTATGCTTGCTTATTATACCTTTGATGCTGTTGTGAATGCGCATAAATGTGTTTTCGTTCTTTTTAACGAATGTTACCGCGCCCAATTGTATCCCTTTGCTGACAATACTGTCGTCTTCAATTCCTGAATATAAAATTACCTCAACCTCCGGGTCTATATCTTTGACGATCTTTAATATTTCGATACCGTTTTTAGCATCCTGGTTTTCTATGGATTGTAAGTAATAATCCATTACCACGATATGTACAAGTTTTTTTGAAAGCGGTTTCCTTCCGATAAAATCCACCAGATCTTCACCGGTATTGAATGTATGAGTGATACATCCGGTTGAGGTCTTGAATTTATTTTCAAATACTTTTAAATAAAAATCATCGTCATCAACTAAGTAAATGTAAACATTTTTTTCTTGCAGGTCTGCCATTTGATATTCACTTTTAGAAAAGCAAACTTATAATTTTGTTTTAAAACAGCAAATTTAAAAATCTTTGCTGACTTTCTTTTTCTTTTTGCTGTTTTCCGGCTTTAGATTTCTTGCATCTATGTCGGAAAGATAATTCCATATTCCCTTTTTAAATTTAAAGGCATCATAGGATCCGTCAGGTCCGTAGTATTGATACATATTTTTAAATTCGGCGCCGGATGGAGATAAATGATCGCAGACAATCATACCAAGGTCCTCGTTAAACGAAAGGATCATGCTTGCCCTGTTGGCATATTCAAAAATGATGCGCCGCTTCATTTCTTTGTTCTCTTTGTTAAAGATCAAGGCTCCAAATTTAGGACTTCCTTCTTTGTTAAAATAAAGCACATCCATTATTTTTCGGTTTTTCAGCTCATTATAGCCATCCCAGCCCAACAGGGTATAGTAAATTGTTCCCTGCGACTTGTTTTCAATAATCTGGTAATACAAAGCGCCAAACCAGATTTGATTCGACAGCGCTGCATCTTCAGGATCTTTAATTTCTTTCGACCGGTCTATCAATTGAAATATATGGTAGTCTTTTCTGTTCTTCGAAAAATGTTGCAGAAAGCCAAAATATTCATAACCGCCATCTTCGTAAACGATATTCCAGTTAAGGATCCGTAAAAGACTGTCGGATGATTTTAATTTCCCAAGAAAGGGTATGGAATCATGTAACCAGTCAAGCTGATAATCGAAAGATCTTTTATCTAATACAATGGAGTTTACAATTTTCAGGATCTGTTTGTTAATTTTTTTCTTCTCTGTATCGTCTCTGCTTGAACCTATACTTTTGAAAAGTATTTTAAGAGAATCTCTTTGTCCCTTGAACAGGTTGTTTGTATCGTTTTGCGGAAATCCATGAATTGAATAGTATAAAACAATGATGAGAAAAAGCAGGAATTTTATTTTATTATTGGAAATAATCATTTTGAAATATCTGTATAATTATAAGTAAACCATTCAAAATAATATCCCCAAATCTACGGAAAAATCCGATAATTTAACTCTGGTATTTGAGGATGATAACCAATTTTTTTTCATCAATATCATCTTTTTAGAGCAATACGGTGGATAGTGGCATACAATTACTGATAACCCTGTTTGTTTAGCAAACATCTGCAATCGGTGTTTAAAAATAAAGTGCCGATATGAATTTGCTCCGCCTGCATATCAAAAAGTCCTTGTGGTATTACTTTATCTTCTGATAAATGCTCATAATCGTGGTCATAAACATTTAATGTTTGGGTAGCAAAGCATTTCCCTCCTCTATAAAGATTGCTTAATTTTTCCTTCTTTTTGCAATCTATACTTATGATTGGACTCTTTAAGCTCATCGCCAAAACTAAGGTACAAATAATATTGAGCTGTTCGTTGCGTAATGCGTAACTTCCCTTTTTAACACAAAATAAATATATTTGTTGTATAATACAAAACTATTCTGTTTATGAAATTGATAAAATATTTTATTTTTCTTTTACTGGCATCAGGCGCAATAACCGGGTGTTCTGTTCATAATGCAAACGAAGAAACGGTTGCCATCAAGGCGTTTAATAACCAATTTGTGACGGTTCCCGGTGATACTTCCGGCATTAAATTAGTTGCTAACAAGCCCGATGTGGGCGAGTGGGAAACTTTTACCATTGGCCATTTGGAGGGAAACACCATAATAATTAAGGCTAATACCAACTGTTATGTAAGCGCAGATTATGTTGCCGGAGGTTTTTTATATGCTGATAAGCGAAATGCAAGCGAATGGGAAAAATTCACCTTGGTCAAGAATCCGTAAGCCTAACATTACCTCAAAATGCCATCATTAATAAAGCGCTATTTTGGGGAAGTTATTTTGAAAATCTCACTTATGCCGGCGTTACAATAACATTTGATGAATACACATCAAGGGTTCATACCCGCTTTGATGGTTTTAACTTTTTATTGAAAAGATAGGATCAATATTGAAAAATATTTTAACAAATACTTGTATATAAAAGATTTTTATTTACATTTGCACCTCCAAAATCAGAAATAATAAAATATAGAACAATGGCAAATCACAGATCATCTCAAAAAAGAAACAGGCAGTCGGAAAAAAGAAGATTACATAATAAATATTATGCTAAAACCATGCGTAATGCTCTAAAAAAAATAAGGCAAACCAAAGAAAAAAAGGAAGCAGCAGAGTTATTGCCCGAATTATCTTCTTTTCTCGACACACTCGCTAAAAAACATGTAATTCATAAGAATAAGGCAGCAAACCTTAAATCGAGTTTAACGTCATATGTAAATAAACTTCAGTAATATTCCTGAAAATATTTTTAAGGTCTTTCCGTTTTTGGAAAGACCTTTTTTATTTTTATAATTGTAAGAAAAACAGAACGCTTTGATGAATCCGCAAACTCAACAACCTGAAAAAAAATTAAGCATAAAAGAATGGGCGGCAGAAGACAGGCCGCGGGAAAAGCTTCTTCTCAAAGGCACCGGCAGCCTGAGCGATGCCGAACTGATAGCGATACTTATCCGGGTGGGAAACAAAAATGAAACTGCCGTAGAATTGGCAAAAAGAATACTTAACATTGCCGGTAATAATATAAATGAACTGGGGAAAAAATCCATAACCGATCTGACAAAATTAAAAGGAATCGGCCTGGCAAAGGCTATCAGCATAATTGCAGCGCTGGAACTTGGGCGGAGAAGGAAACTGGCAGATTTCCAGGATAAAAAAAAGATCGCTTGCAGTAAAGATGTTTTTGATATTTTTCAACCTGCGCTGGGAGACCTTGCCACGGAAGAGTTCTGGATATTATTGCTGAATCAGTCGAACAGGGTGAAAAGCAAACATCGGATCAGCCAGGGCGGACTCACCGGAACCGTAGTAGACATCCGTGTTATTTTACAGATTGCTTTGGAAAATAAATCTGTCGGAATTATTTTATGTCATAATCATCCGTCAGGGAACATCACGCCCAGCAACGAAGACATTAAAATTACATCAAGGATGAAAGAAGCGGCGGCATCTATGGACATCAGCCTGCTCGACCATATGATCATAACAGATGCGGCATATTATAGCTTTGCCGATGAGGGAAAGATTTAATTAACCCCGGGGTAATATATATTAAAAACGGAATACCTGCCTACTTTACTGTTTACCGATTACAAAAAAGAAAATATAATTAATTTAGGCCATTCAAAGTATAGCATTCAGTTATTAAAATGCAGATAATAATATATACCAGTCAAATTAATCCACGGATACTGTTTTCTGTAAAACTTATTTTTGAAACCATATTGGGTGTTGATTATATATTAACCCAAAACAAAAATGAATTTTGTAACTCCGGCCTCCCAAAACTGAATTATTCGGATCAGCCGTTTGCAGATGAATTATTTATCAAACCCCATCCCCTGCTTTTTGAAAAAGGCATAAAGCCCCAGGAAATATCAGTGTTTGAATGGCTGGGAGTGAAGGCTTTTTTCAAGACAAATGAAAAGAACGAGATTCCGTTTGATATTTTTGCCGCCGGCTTTTTTCTGGTTATACGTTATGAAGAATACCTGCCGACACCGAGAGACAATCATCAGCGTTTTGAAGCTACGGAAAGTGTAGCGTATAAAAAGGATTTTTTGCAAGACCCTGTTGTAAACCAGTGGGCATGGATTCTATCGGATATTTTAAATAAAAAACATGTTAATTTCTTCATCCCACAGAAAATATACCGGTATATCCCGACTATTGATATAGACAATGCATTTGCTTATCTGAACAAAGGTTTTTTCAGGTCTGCCGGAGCGCTCATTAAATCGGCTGTTTCTTTAAACTTTTCTGAGTTTTCCGACAGAATATGTGTTTTATCAGGAATCATGAAAGATTCTTATGATACCTATGACCTTCTTGATAAACTGCATGAAAAATATAATATAAAACCAATATATTTTTTCCTGATTGGCCGGTATGGTAAAAATGATAAGAATATTCCGCCCGGGAATGTATCGTTTCAAAATTTAATTAAAAAAATTGCAATAAAATATCCTATAGGAATACATCCCTCTTACGGATCAAACCTTGAAAGGGCTTCTCTGAAAACAGAGATTGATACGCTTTCGAATATTATCAATAACAATATCACAAAGAGCCGGCAGCATTTTTTAATATTGTCTTTTCCGGATACTTACCGTATGCTGCTTAAAAACAATATTTATGAAGATTATACCATGGGGTATGCCTCTCATCCGGGCTTTCGTGCCGGTATCTGCACCCCGTTTCCATTCTATGATTTGCCTGATGAAACAGAAACAAAATTAATGATATACCCGTTCCCTGTGATGGACGCTACCTTTACAGAATATATGCATCTATCGCCCGCCGAGGCCGCCGGGCAGATCATGGAAATAATTGAAAAAGTTAAAAAAGTAAACGGGGTATTCGTAAGTTTATGGCATAATGAGTCGTTAAGCGAAAAGGGCAAATGGAAAGACTGGCGTCATATATATGAAAAAATGCTTGAATATGCCGTATAATTTTTATTTTCGTTGCCTGGAAAAACTATAAAAGTAACTTGTGTCAACCTTAAATATTAAATATTATAAGCATCCGGATATTGACTACAAAAAATGGGATGCCTGTATCACGGGCGCTTTTAATGGTATTGTGTATGCATCCTCATGGTATCTCGATATCGTGTGCGGCGACTGGGAGGCATTGATAGAAGGCGATTATGAAATGGTAATGCCGTTAACCTGCAATAAAAAATACGGGATATTCTATTTATACCAGCCTTATTTTACACAACAACTCGGAGTTTTTTCCCTGAAGCGGCTCGATGCAATAACTGTTGACATGTTCATTAAAGCAATTCCCAATAAGTACAGGTTTGTTGAGATCAATCTTAATACTTTTAATAAAATAGACAATCCTGTTTTGCCGGGCAGAAAGAACGTAACCTATGAATTAGACCTGATCCGTACATACGATAAAGTTTTTAAAGAATATTCAACAAATACAAAGCGGAATATCAAGAAAACGCTTGAAAACAAGATTTACGTAACAAAAGGCACACAGCCGGAGGTACTGATATCGTTATTCCGCAATGATACGGGGAAAGATTTAAAAAAGCTGACGGACATTGATTATGACAGATTACGCAAACTGATGAGCCTTACCATAAGCCACAAGATAGGGCAGCTTTATTTTGCCTATAACGAAAACAACGAGGTTTGTGCAGGAGCGTTTTTTGTCACCACGCATCAGAAATCCATTTTTCTTTTTTCTGCGTCAAATAAAGAAGGGAAAGAGAAATCAGCTATGTTTGCCGTGATTGACGGATTCATAAAAATAAATTCGGAACGCAACATCACGTTGGATTTTGAAGGGTCAAATATCGAGGGGTTAGCCAGGTTTTATGCCAGTTTTGGAGCCAAAGCATGCGAATATCTTACTATAAAAATTAACCGGTTGCCCTGGATCATAAGGCTATTTAAAAAATAATAATAAGGCAGATATTTTTATTAATCTGCAGGATTTCATATATTTGTTCAATATTAAATTCCATTTGCCATAATATGATAAATGTAGTCAACATCGGAGAAGCTCATTCCGTTTTCAACCAGTTTATTGCAGAGATACGTGATGATGTAATTCAGAAAGACAGCATGCGTTTCCGGAAAAACCTCGAAAGAATAGGAGAGGTGTTTGCCTATGAAATCAGTAAAAAGTTTCACTATGAGGAAACCGCCATTACAACCCCCCTGGGTATAGCAAATATGCCTGTTTTAAAGGAACAGCCTGTGATTGCTACCATCCTGCGCGCCGGGTTGCCTTTGCACCTGGGATTACTGAATTTTATGGATAAAGCAGAAAATGCTTTCATATCATCTTATCGCAGATACAGCAAAGACGGGAGTTTTGACATACAGGTTGAATATGTATCATCACCCTCCTTAGATGGGAAAACGCTGATCCTTTCTGACCCGATGCTTGCAACTGGCGCTTCATTAGTTCTCGGATTCAAAGCTCTTTTGCAGCGGGGAATGCCATCTCATACACATATTGTAACCATTATTGCAAGCAAAGAAGGTATGGATTATTTGCAAAAACATTTATGCGGAAATATAACGCTCTGGGTAGGCGCAATTGACGATGAAATGACTGTTAAATCATATATTGTCCCGGGACTTGGCGATGCCGGTGATCTGGCTTTTGGAAGTAAAATCTGAATCTTTCATACTTTATCGTTGCCTCTCTTTCTAAGTAAGAAAACCCGATTATTTTTTTCATATTAATTTTCATTTTTTATCTTTGCAGTCCGATTTTAAGCAATTGTTCGGTTCGTAGCTCAGTTGGCAGAGCACGTGACTCTTAATCATGGGGTCGAGGGTTCGACTCCCTCCGAACCGACACCAACAAAATCAAGCCTTTCAGGTAATTTAAACTGAGAGGCTTTTTTTATGACTTGCACCACGAATTGCACCATAAGCCATTTTTTATGGTATTAGAAAAAAAATTAAAACCGGATATTGACCGGCTCACTAAAATACTTTCTTAATTCTGTATATTTCATCATACAGTTAAAGGATAATCTTTAATAAGAGAAACATTCAAAATAACTTCCTCATATTTTATCGGTGATTTCGAGAGCCTCAATCACCGGTGGCTGAGGTTCTCGAAGCTACCGGTTCAAATAAATATTTTCTGATTTTGGGAAAGTTATTTTGAAATTCATACTAAGAATATCGGTAGGAATTATTTTGTTTCTATTACTTTCAAATATGTTTTCATAAAAAAATCGCTTTCATACAATTTTTAAAAGTAAGTTGCCATCAATACCTAAAATCAGGTGCATCGCTTTTAAAAATGAAATGCTTGGTTTTCTTTTATTGTGCATTATTTCAGAAAGTTTAGTATCGGTGGTGTGTAGCATTTTTGCAAGTTCCTTTTGTTTTAATTTATTCTCATACATTTTTAACTCAATTAAACCTTGCACCGTTTGAGGCAAAGCTATTGTGTAGTTCATATCCTCATAGGTTTTTACTATCTGTGTGTATTTATTCAACTCTGCGCTTTCTTTTTTTGTAAGAAAATCAAACCCTCCTTTTAGAGTAACAACAGCTAATAAATCATTCATTTTTTTTTCAGCTATTTCAAACTCTTTTTTTGATATTACTTGTTTCATAACTTATATTGTTTTACAATTTATACTATCATATTGTTTATGAGTTCCTACAAACCTTATGTAAATGGTTCTTTTGCTAAAATGTATCATTGCTACAATTCTATATTTATTTCCTGCCACATTAAAAACAAACCTGTCATTTCCAACGCTATCTACACTATTAAAGGTTTGTTTTATGCTGTGAAAGTCCTGCCAGTCGCTCAATAATACTTCATTGTACCACTTTAGCAAAGGTTCTTTTGCTTGAGTATCGGTTTCATAAAAGTTTATTATTTTGGTTTTTGTAATTATAACCATGAAACAAAGGTAATCAAAATTTATTAAAAACAAAAAATAATTATCAAAAACAAAAAACCGGATATTATTCCAGCTCTCATTTCATTCATACAGTTAAGTGAAATATTCAAAATAACCTCCACTTATTTTATCGGTGATTTCGAGAGCCTCAATCACCGGTGGCTGAGGTTCTCGAAGCTACCGGTTAAAAAAAAATCTGAAATCGGGGAAGTTATTTTAAAATTCATACTAAAGGATAATCTTTAATAAGAATATCGGCATAATTTGCACAAAAACAAGCTTCATCTTATCTTAAAATCCAAAACCCGGCCGAAGTTTCCGGGACTTTTATACAGATTCGTACAAAAATATTAAAACACGTATGGCTTTAGGGCTGTTCAAAACGCTGGCAAGCATGGCAACGCCCTGTTCTGTAAAAGCAAAAGGCATATATCGGGTGCCTCCTCTGTTTGAGGTAACAATTTGTGACCTCAAACTTTCAAACTCATTATCGTTTAATTCAAACATAAAATCAGACGGGAAACGGTTTATATTACGTTTTACCGCTTGTTTCAATGCTTTTGTAGGCACTTCGTAGAGTTCTGCAAGGTCAAAGTCAAGCATAACCTTTTGTCCTCTCACTTCAAAAATTTTCTGTTGTATTACCTGTAATTGCATATCAATATATTTTTTTAAGGTTCATCATGTTTTCAGTAAATTCTTTTTTCTTTACTATTAAAATTCAGTAAGTTTTTTTGCTATTTCTCTTTTCTTATCGGTTTCAAAGCTGCTCAGATAATTTTCTGTTACCTTTAAATCACTATGGCCTAAACTTTCAGAAATAAACTCAATGCTTACACCGCTACGTTTTAATACTGTTGCGAATGAGTGCCGGGCTGTGTAGGTTGTTACTTTTTCAGTTATCCCTAAATTTTTAGCAATACGGTCAATATATTTGTTTATGTTTTTCGTAGTCTGCTTTACTGTTGCAAGTTCCTGTTGAGGCGTCAGATTATCGGTTAATACAGGGAAAATATAAGTTTCCGGCTTTTGCGGTTTGTTGCCCCATCGGTTTATAATTTTCAACGCCTCATCACTTAAAACAACCTCAATATTTTTTAAATTTGTTTTGCCTGTGTTTAACGTCTTTTTACGTAAAAACGTAATGGCGTCCTTTTTCATGTCCTTATATTTCAACCGGGAAATGTCGGCAATATTTAACCCATTACATAAATAAGAAAAAATCCAAATATCACGCCCCCATTGTTCCGGTGTTCCGGCTGGCGGCTGGTGTTTGTAAATCTTTTCAATATCTGCAAGCGTAAGGGCTTTTTTTATGTTGCTGCCTCCGGGAATGATATATTTATTTTTGCCAAAAGGATATAAATATTTTTTGTCGGTATTATTGCTCAACAAGTCATTATACAAAGCACGAACACACCTCAAATAAATTCCTACGGTGGTTAATGTTTTGCCCTGCTTTGTCATATATTTTTCATAAGCCTTTAAAAAATCGGGTGTAATATCTGTAAACAATAATATGTCTTTCTCTGTAAAGTTTTTTAATGAAGCCTTTGCGCCCTTATAGCTGTTGGCTGTTCCCGGCCTGCTTTCGTTGTCTAATTTCTTTATTTTGTCATTAAATGCAAAAAATATATTTTCACTCTCTCCGGGTATTGCTAAATAAAGTTTATCAAATTCGATAAATGAGAAGTTCTCAATATTTTTTATTATGGTGTTTGCTTTTTTTAATACCTCATTCAGTTTTGCTTTGGTTTCTTTCAGGCTCTCATCTTTGAGTTTGTCTCCATTAATTTTTTTCCATTGAATAACAGTGAGATCAAAGCCTGTGGAGTATCTTTTTTTCTTTTTATTAAAATAAATTGTTAGTTTTACCGGAAAATAGCCCCCTGACTTTTCAGTTCGGCGGTCAAAAAATAAATTGGAGGTTGCGTTTTTCATGTGTTTATCAATGGTTGCTAAAAATCATAAAAAATAATAAAATTTGGTGCAAAGTGAAACCATAATTTGCACCACAAATATAAACTTAAACAATTTATAAAACAAAAAAACGCAAAAAATAAAGTGAGTATTTATAAAGATTTTACAAGAATTGCAGAGGGAAAACATAAAAAAGCAAAAGGGCGTTATTTATGACTCATAATCATGGGGTCGAGGGTTCGACTCCCTCCGAACCGACAAGCTAATGGCTTTCTGTTTTAAAAACATTGAGAGATAATACACTATTTTATTTTAAAAAAGATAGAATTATTTTATCAAATATTTGAATTTTGCTGTAACTTTTGAAGAAAAATACGTATAACTCATTGTTAAACATTTTTCTGAAAATTTCAATAAACACAATACGTAATGGATGCCATTATAATTAATGGAACTCAAAAATTACCCACGGTTAATTTCGATGCATCGATCGGAAAGATTGAAATTAAAGGAAAATCCATTCCCGAAGATTCAATTAAATTTTATAAGCCTTTGGTAAGCTGGATTGCTCAGTACAGGTCTAATCCTCAAAAAATCACAGAAGTTCATGTTCAATTGGAATATTTCAACACAGCCACTTCCAAATGCCTTACGGATGTTTTCAAAGAAATTGAAGCCATGTACAAAGACGGGAATGAGGTGCTTTTTAATTGGTATTATAATGATGAATATATCATGGAGGCAGGAGAAGATTACCAGTCTTTCATCAAGATTCCTTTCAAGATGATAGCTGTAGCGGAATGATTTTGTTTTTAAAGAGTGATGGACTCTTTTATTGAGCCAGGGTAAGCCCTTCTTTTTTCATCACCCATTTTTTCCCCAGCATTTCGTCGTCTGAAGTCTGAGAAACATTTTCCACATCGTAAAGCAGAGGTTCCATGTTTTTATCAATGTAAACCATTTTGCCAACCGGTACTTTTACAATGATGTCAACATCCGGATTCCGCCATTTTGCATCTTTTGATAATTCAAAAAAAGAATTAAATATTGTGGTTCTCATGCTGTCTGCTTTTAAGGGTAGTTTAAATTCGTATTTTATTTCTGAGGCATTATCCTTAGCTTGTTTCTGGTTCTTCCCGCGGGAATATTTTTTTACAATAATCAAAAAACAGCTCGTATCGCTTTTAACGATGGTAAGCTTTGGGGAACCTGTAATTACAGGATTTCCATTAACAACCTTAATATTCGACTCTTCAAATTTATGGTGGCCGTGGCGGTCGGTTTCGTCTATGGAATTGTCGGTCTCGCTGGCCTTCAGCGTCAGTATATTTGCTGTAGAGTCGCAGAAAGCATAGGTCTGTGATTTCACATCCTTAACCTTGAAATTTTTTGCCTCACTTAATCCGAAGATAAGAAGGTAAATGGCGCTGATAAGCCAAAGCGCAGTGACGGTAATACCGATAATTTTATTTCCGGTTCTGATTTTAAATACCAGTTTTACACCGCCATAAATGATGGCTATAATCGGGATTGCGATAACGAGAATCAGACAGATCAGGAACATGGTTGAATCCTGGCTCTCGAAAAACAGATTCATCATTTGTGAAAATGTAATGGATCCGTCGCCAATGGAAAAATCTGAAATTCCGAAAATGAAAGAACTAAGGAATCCGAACAACAGCCCGAGACCGATGATGATAAGGATTATGCCGAAAAACACGACAAATATTTTTAACAGCGACGACAGCACAACAACAAACAAATGCCCCAGTTTTTCAATAAATGATTCGCTTTCTCTGTATGCTCTCGAATCTTTCATGTTTTTGAAGTTCTGTTTCACTTCTTCAAATTCCTCGCGGATGTTTTGTTCTATGTTAGAAATATTTACTTTTTTCCCTTTCATTTCTAACTTTTGAGTTGTAGTCCGGGCTTTGGGAATTGCGATCCAGAGTATGATATATAATAAGGGCCCAAACGCAAAGAAGGTAATGACCATAAGGATTCTGACAAATACAGGGTCAATGTTGAAATATGCAGCCAGTCCGCTGCAAACGCCTCCGAGCACCCGGTTGTCCGGATCACGGTAGATGCGTTTCGACCTCCAGTTTTTTTCCGATTTTTCATGTTTTGCATAGCTCGCTTCTTCTTTCCGGGCGTTATCGTCTCCCCCGAAATCCTGTGGATTTCCCATGATAGCAATCATTTCAGCAACATCGTCTATGGTAATTACCTGTTTCAGCTCATTTACTTTCTGGTTGAACAGTTCTGCGATCCTTGCTTCAATATCTGTGATGATCTCTTTATCTTCTTCTGCATTGCTGAACCGGTTGGTTATATCGTTCAGGTAATTTTGCAGAATTTCGTATGCATCTTCGTCTATGTTGAAAATGATACCGCTTATATTTATTGTTACTGTTTTTTTCATCTTACAAAGGATTTATAGTTTCATTAACTTTATTATTAATTAACCGGACTGCCTCAACAAGCTCGTCCCACGATTGGTTAAGTTCTTTCAGAAACGGTTCGCCCTGTTCCGTGAGTTTGTAATATTTCCGGGGCGGCCCCTGTGTGGATTCTTCCCAGCGATAGCTGAGCATACTGTCGTTTTTTAACCGGGTTAGGAGAGGGTAAAGCGTTCCTTCTACAACTATGAGCTGCGCCTCTTTCATTTTATTTATAATGTCTGACGCATAACAATCGTGCTTTGATAGTATAGAAAGAATACAATACTCCAGAACTCCTTTCCGCATCTGTGCTTTTGCATTCTCTATATTCATAATACATTAAATTAAGTATGACATAGTAATATTTAATGCAAAGATATATATTAATTTTAATACTATGCAATACATGGTACTAAATTTTTATATGTTCTACAGCATGAGGTGTATACATTAATAATATTAGCTGATAAAAATTATTTGAGTCAGAATATTCAGGCCATAAAGATTTAAAATGAAGAAATGATAAAATCTAAAATTTACATTTTATTTTTGCATGAAACACAGAAATATTCCTGAATGAACAAATTAATTATAGTCCCGACACCCATTGGGAATTTCGAAGATATTACGCTGCGGGCATTGCGTGTGCTGAAAGTAGCGGATGTGGTTCTTGCAGAAGATACGCGAACCACAGGAAATTTGCTGAAACATTTTGGTATTGAAAAAAAGATGTTGCCGCACCACAAATTCAATGAACATAAAACTGCAGAACAAATTGCGGAACGAATTCAGAACGGCGAAAAAATCGTTTTGGTTTCTGATGCCGGAACACCGTCAATTTCTGATCCCGGCTACCTGTTAGTAAAGAGTTGTATAGATAATGGTGTGGATGTTGAGTGTTTGCCCGGCGCTACTGCCCTTATCCCGGCCCTTGTAAATTCGGGATTTCCCAGCGATCGTTTTATATTTGAAGGATTTCTTCCGCACAAAAAGGGGCGCAATAAAAAAATGAATGAGTTGAGAGACGAAGAGCGTACCATGATATTTTATGAATCACCGTTCCGTGTTCTTAAAACATTGGGACAATTTGCAGAAATATTTGGAAAGGACAGGCTCGCGAGTGTTTCGCGTGAACTATCCAAAATTCATGAAGAAACCATTCGCGGAACCCTTGAAGAAGTTTGTAAGTATTTTTCTTCGCACATTGTGAAAGGCGAATTTGTGATTATTGTCAGGGGAAACTCCGATGAAAAAAATGATCCGATTGCAGAATGAAGCCCAAAGTCTTTTTCTTTCTTATATTAGTTCCGTTCATTGCTTTTTCGCAAAAAAACGAGGGTTTGATACGTGGTTTTTTCAAAGCGTCGGTTCCTGAAAAAAAATGGGCGCTTGCTCATCCTTTCATAGCGGCAAAAGCATGGAAAATTTCAAAAGAAGCATTGCGGGTAACAGATGAAATTAAAAAGGACACTGCATTTGACGGTGATGCAGACGGAGGTCAGGTGGATGCATTCCGCCATACTTTCTGGATGGCGCTTCTTGCACAGAAGATTAATCCGAAAAAAGCATATAAATTAGGCGCAGCACATGAAAAAGGGAATTATATTGATTTTAAAAAAGGACGGATCGAAGAGGGCAGTATACCGGATTCGATAGCCGGCGAAATGGATTTCAGGAATAATGATATCGGGATTTCCATTGGAAAAACAAATAAAACCGCAACAGAAGAACAATTAATTCTGCTTGTGAAAAAGGCAATCTTGAAGGGTGATGTATGGATCATCAATAAAGATAAAAAAAGAAATTCTCTGGATTGCAAGGATAATATTCTGAGAAAAGAAGAATTCTGGAGTAAATGGAATAATCCGAGATGCCTTGTGAAATCTGACAGGAGAAAAAGATAAATTTATTTTTTTGGGGTTAGCGAAATATTTTTCCCTATTGGCCATTGACTTTTCCCCGTCAAATTTTCAGACCGACAACCAGCACGTCGTCCACCTGTTTGCAGGCGCCTTTCCATTCTTTAAATTCTTCGGCAATTTTAGCGAGTTGGTCGCTGAAATTAAGCTGGTGTTGTTCTAAAATAAATTTTTGAAAACGAATGATGCCGTACTTTTTAAAATCATTGCCGCTGATCTGGTCTGCGAATCCATCCGTGAATAAGTAGAGGGATGTATT
>JACREX010000043.1 GCA_016212695.1 Bacteroidia bacterium | reverse complement strand
TGAATAAATTCATAGATATACCCCTAATAAATTACACAAAAATACCATAATGAATCATTAATGTGTTGATTATAAAATTGTTAAAAAGAAAAGAAGAAAAATTAATTAGGGGTACATATAATTATGAAATTCTATGTTAAACGTTCTTCCACTTCACGGATATTCATTACAGTGCCTGTTTTCATAGTGAACTTGCTCGATGTATATTCAAACTTGGCAATGTTTTTTTTCAGTGATTCAAAGTCGGATTTCACAGTAATAATATTTGTTTTCGGCGGTTTTGAGTTTAATTCTAATGCAAGTGGTAACTCTTTAATATTACCTTCATCGAGTTGCTCTGTTATGCTTATGCTAACAGGTAATTTTTTTTCAGTTACTTTTTTATTAGGACTTAACGTAAACCAGTATTCCTTTACTTCTCCGGGCTGAATATTGCCGAGACCTCCTTTGTTGTCTGTAAGATAAATATCGGGATTACCTGTGTTAACGGCAATCTTTACATTGCGAGCAATTCCCTGACCAACATTTTGAATCAATACTTTTATCCGAACCTGTTCGCCCTGTTGTATGGCGCCATCTTCAATTACAGCCATAGTCTTATCGCCTTTATCAAAAATTTCAAGCCCTGCATACGAAAGCTTTGGCGACTGGTAAGCAAATGTATTCAGTAAAAGCGAAGCATCGTCCATGTCGTAACCAAAAAATTCAGACACTTTTATATTGAGTTTGTGTTGCGCTGTTTTAATTCCTTTTTCTGGTTTGATAGGGATTACAATATTTTCAAATTTTTCAGGTTCTATGACATTAATATATTTGGAACCAATGATCAGGTTTTTATCATTCATATTGTCTGTAACTGTAATCTTCAATCCCTGCCGCTTTACCTTTGCCCTGATTAATCAACTTGATATTTATTCTCGAATTTTCCAATGCCTCAAGAATGCCATTGCCATTACCATCGTAAAAACTCAGTTCTGCAAAAAGCGAAGGCGGATAACTGTCCCGTTCAAATTTTGCAGTATTGCTGTTGATTTGCTTTTTTTCGCTTCGCGCTGACAATAGATCATAATTGTATTTATCCTGAATTTGCACTGGGGTTAACCGTTTGTAATCATTCTTTTTGTAAAGCAGAGCAGCAAGGTCAAAAGTCCACACAAGGGCTGCGCCTCCGGCAAATACATAAGACATTAATCTTTGACTTGTTGCATTTTTAAGGAATCCCGCTGCATCAGTATTTGATGGCGCTGTATTGTATTTGTTCATATTTGTTACAGCCATATTATTGTAAGCGATTGAGGTAGCGACCAAGCCATATCCGAGCAGACCAAAAAGCAAGAAACTTTTTTTATGTTGCAACCTGTAATCGCCAAGACCGGGGAAAAGAACCGATAAAGCCATTGCCTGCGGTGTGCTGACAGAGGGCAATAAATAACCATTTACTTTTATGTAAATATTATCATTCAGAGAAACACCGTCTTCTTTGAAATTCCATGTGATAATATGCGTGCCGCCTGATATTTTTCCAATGTCACCCTTTACTGACTTAACAGGTATTTGCTTGTCTGAACCATTGAACGCCTCAATCCAGATATTGAATTTGTCTTTGGGTTTATAGTTTCAGATTAACTGACCTCAACGGATTCTAAGAAGATACCATTTTGTATATAATGACCAAATCGGTGCATGGAAATTTTGTTTCTGTTTCATTTAATTCCTCGCATAAAATTTCGACAACTTTATCATCTTTCCAGTGAT
>JACREX010000042.1 GCA_016212695.1 Bacteroidia bacterium | reverse complement strand
AGAGCACAAAGGTATCGCAAAGAACGCAAAGTTATAAATACTTGGTTTACATTTCCTTGTGAACTTTGCGTAATTTCTCTGCGAACTTTGCGGTTAAGCATTTTATTGAAATTCAATTTGTTATCCTGCTGAGTAGTTACAGTTATAGATACCCATAAACAAAAAGATTAGTTTACCAAAGCCTTCTTTTCATCTTTTTTAATCAGCTTATAAGACAAGGTGATTTCATTGGCATTTGTGCCAGGCAATACTTTCCCTAAAGATGATTTAACCATATCGTAACTGTATTCAATAGCTATGCCTTTGTATTCAAAACCGACCATGAACGGAAAAGCATCCTGTTTTCTGTACCATGCGCCAATGATCAGTTTCATGTCTTCATTAAATTTCAGGTTCAGGTACACGCCTGCGGCAATGTCTAAATTATTCTGCTGCGAACTGATAATAATATTCGGCATCACATCTAATTTATCTTCACCCGATATTTTTATTCCTGTCTGATAAGAATACCGTACCGGTAATTCCCCTTTCCCTTTTATATTTGAAAACACAGGCTGGTTTACATGAAACATTGAAAAACCCACATATGTATTAATTTTCGACACATCTTTTGGCGGATTATAAAACCACATAACTCCGAATCCCACATCCGGTACGCCGGTTTTTTCATTGATCCGTTGTTCAGAGGAAGGATTGTTTTCACTATACGTTCCAAGCACATACTGGCTGTCAAAGGTCAGTCCCTTGGCATCGAGCGATTTTTGAATATATCCCCCTGTTAATGATGCGCTCAGATTGTGATTTTCTGCTATTAACAGATTATAATTAACGGCAAGGCTGATATCCAGATTACTGAATGCGCCTGCTTTGTCGTTAAAAGCGTTAAGCCCGATGTCTAATTTCCCTTTCCCCTGATTCATGGGAATGGGATACATAGCTGTCAACCCATAAGTTTTGTACCCCTTATCTATAGAGGCCCACTGGCTGCGGTAGTTTAATATTCCCGTCAGTCCCTTATTCATTCCCATTATGGCAGGATTCATTTTTAGCGGATTGTTCAATACTTGTGAAAATCTTACATCCTGGCCGTGAAGTGTTAATACTGATATGCAGATTGTAACTATTACAACTAACTGCTTTGCTAATATCTTTTTCATATTTATAGCTTTTAAAAGATTAATAAAATTGGCTCTTATCTAAATATTGGTTGATTTTTATATATACTGTAATTTTGCTACCATATCAGGGTCAAGTTCACATGTAAAATGCCGCTTGACTGGACATCTATATGTCCTCTTTGAAAAATTCTCAATAAACCTTTTGT
>JACREX010000041.1 GCA_016212695.1 Bacteroidia bacterium | reverse complement strand
TTACAAAAGGTTTATTGAGAATTTTTCAAAGAGGACATATAGATGTCCAGTCAAGCGGCATTTTACATGTGAACTTGACCCTGATATGGTAGCAAAATTACAGTATATATAAAAATCAACCAATATTTAGATAAGAGCCACAACTTTTATTTGTCCAGCCCGTGTTTTACTAACAATCTTTTTCTGTGAAGGTTTTATTTTTGGTAAAACTATATTTATCTTCTTTTTTGGAAAGACATCTTTTACTTTAGCTTTAGCTTTGATTTTAGCGCTTACTGGCTTTAGTGTTTTTGCAAATAACGGTTTTTTGCTTTTGAGTTTACCCGCCACAACTTTCGATTTCTTTATTCTGGCTTTAATATTTTTACTTGCTACAACTTTTGTTATCTTCCTGGGACTCGTTTTAGCAGAATGTATTGAGGCTTTATTTTTTTTTGTTTTAGCTTCAGTATGCCGTATATTTTTCTTTAATGTGATTTTATTTTTTCTCTTAATGTCGCCCTTAGTTTTTGAGTGTGATGCTTTAGCAGGTGTAGCTTTCGCTGTTTTTGTAGCAGTAACTTTCGATTTTGGGACAATGGGTTTAACAGTCTTTTTTTCTGTTGATTTTGCAGAGGTTTTTTTGGCTTTTACCGCTGCTTTTTTCTTTGGTAAGTGAACTGTTTTTTTTACAGGCAGAACATCGTGATCTTTTTCATCAGTATCCGGACACAACTTATCAAGCCTGTCAATAAAATCACTCAGGGCATTCATATAATTAATATATGCCTCATAAGGTGAATTATAAGGATTGAAATACTTATGCACATCGCCGTCTGAGAACCATTTGGTGCACATATAATAAAAATGGTCGCTGGTCTGTAAATAATTATAATCTCTTTTTATTTCCGGGTCATTACATTTTTTCACTTTCGGAGCTAATGCATAAAGACTGCTAAAAGCTTCATCCTGCAATTCATTCCCGAGCCATGCGGTAAGGTCTCTTTCTTCGTCTGCCCATGATATAGGATTTGGTACATGAATGGCGCTTACCGGGTCTAAATGCGCTGCCGCTTCAGACGGGGTGCTGAAGGTTATTGAATTGGCAAGAGCCTTTTCGGGTATTGATTTTATAAAATTAAAGATGCCTGTTTCTGCCCACTGGTGTTCGCCAAAGGTTTCATAATCCATAAAAAGATTGATGAGATTTTCTTTCGGGTCAAATGTATTTATCCATCCTATAAGCTTATCGGCTGTCAGAGGCCATTCGCTCCATGCCTGGTTCGAGAAGCGGAATGTGATATCATCGCTGAGCCGGAAATTCCGGAGCAATACTTTCAGTTTCGGATTAATGGCATTGCAGTATAAAAAGTTAGGACTCTTCCATCCCAAAATATGCTTTGCGCCTTCTGTCAGCATGGCATTAAAGCCCATTTCAGCGACCATTTCACCTATGCTGTCTGAATAAATAAGCTCCGTATTTCTGAAGACTTTGGGTTTCTGGCCAAATAGTTTTTCGATTTTTTCTGAATGCTGTTTTACCTGTTCTGCAAACTCTATCTTGCATTTCATTGAAACAAGCGAATGCGCATACGTTTCTGCAAGGAATTCCACACATCCGGTATCAGCAAGCTTTTTAAAACTGTCGAGCACATCCGGCGCAAACATCTCAAATTGCTCCAGGATCGCTCCTGAAAGGGAATAACTGATCTTGAAACGGCGGCCCCATTCTTTTATAAGCTTAAGGAAAACTTTATTGGCAGGCAAATAACATTTTTCAGCAACCTTGCGCAGAATAGACCGGTTGGTATAGTCGTCCCAGTAATAATGATCATTGCCAATGTCAAAAAATCTGTATCTTCTGATCCTGTTTGGCTGATGAACCTGGAAATATAAACAAATTGTCCTCATATTGTGTTTGCGTTAAGTTTTGTTAAATGTTGAGTAAATTATAGATTATTTTATTGACTGATGACTGACGGCTGATGACCGATGACTCCTTCATATAATTCTTTTACTTTAAAAGCTGCATTTTCCCACTTCAGGTTATCTACTTCCTCCCGTCCGTATCTCCTGAACATTTTAGGCAATCCTTCATAATTTAAAAGTCCGTATATGGAATTTGCAATGGCGTCCACATCCCAGAAATCAACTTTGATGGCATGTTTTAAAATTTCTGAAACGCCGGATTGTTTTGAAATAATCACCGGGACATTCGACCTCATGGCTTCAAGCGGCGAAATACCGAAAGGCTCGGAAACCGATGGCATCACATACACATCGCTCATGGAAAACATACGAACCACATCGTCGCCTTTCAGGAATCCCGCAAAATGGAATTTGGTTCCCATTTTAAGTTCTGCTACGCGGCGGATCATCCGGTTGGTCATATCGCCGCTTCCGGCCATTACAAAACGCACATTTTTATCTTTCTGCAAAACCTTGTATGCGGCTTCAACAAAGTAATCGGGACCCTTTTGGAATGTGATCCGGCCTAGAAACGTAACAATTTTTTCCCGGATACCTTTTTTAAATTCAATGATCGATTCTTTTACAGGATCTACTGCATTATGTACCGTAAAAACTTTATCAGGATCGATTCCGTATCGCTCAATAACGATATTCCGTGTGAGATTGCTCACGGTAATTACCCTGTCGGCCGCGATCATGCCTTTGCGTTCGATCTCATACACATTCGAATTCACATTTTCACCGCTTCTGTCAAACTCGGTGGCATGAACATGTATCACCAAAGGTTTTCCGGTAACTTCCTTAGCTGCAATGCCGGCCGGATAGGTAAGCCAGTCGTGGGCATGGATGACATCGAATTCATGTTGTGTGGAAATAATAGATGCAATGATGGCATAACGCGCAACTTCTTCGAGAAGGTTAGGGCCGTATTTCCCTGAAAAATGAAAGAAACGTGAGAATACCGCTTCGTTAAATTCATCCCTGTCTTTTATTATTTTGCTGAATATATTCCGGAATTCATCGGGATCCATATAGGGAACAAGATTTGCGCCCACTTCGAGATACGTGAGTTTTTTCCAGAATTCTTCATGGTCAATGGTTCGTTCGTGAAGTTCAAAATCGCCGGCTGCCTTGATGTCAAGAAAACTTTTATCTTCATCGCCAAATACTTTTGGAACGACAAAAATAATCTCAACATCATGCTTGGCAAGTCCCTTCGTCAATCCGTAACAGGCTGTTCCCAATCCGCCGGTGATGTGGGGCGGAAACTCCCATCCAAACATTAGTACTTTCATAAAAGTTTGTTTTAGTATAATTGGTTTTATTGGCTCTTTTTATAATTTTCTATCATTTTACCGATGCGCAACAATTCGGCAACGCTCCATGCTTGCGATGTCGCTCCCTTAGGATCGTGCGGCGGGTCGCCGTCATATATCTCGCCAATGGTTCCCACACCGTAAATGGTTAAGTCTTTTTCAAAATCTTTATAAAGCTTTTCGATAAACGAAATGCCGCCTTTCCCGTACAGCTTAAGATATCCCTCGGCAAAATGCCCAAGAAGCCACGGCCACGCGGTTCCCTGGTGATATGCATGATCCCTTTCCGCCAGGTCTCCTTCATACGCTCCTTTATAAAAGGGATTTTTGGGAGTAATTGTCCGTAGCCCCCTGGTAGTAAGCAAATCTGCTTCTACAATATCAAGCACGGATTTTTTCATGTCATCATTGATGGGCGAGTAATGCAACGAGGTCGCAAAAATCATATTGGGGCGTACAGTCCAGTCTTTATGATCTCTGTCAACACAGTCTGCTAAATATTTCTTAGAATTATCCCAGAATAAATTAATAAAAGATTCTTCAATAAGGTTTGGCAAATTTTTCCATTCATTGATGAAGTTCTGATCTTTTGATTTTTTTGCCAGTTCTAATGAAAAACATACGGCATTATACCAGAGCGCCTGGATTTCTACAGGATAACCCATTCTCGGTGTAACGGGTTTTCCGTTTACAACGGCATCCATCCACGTGAGCGCTTTCCCGGGTATTCCGGCGTAGATCAGGCCGTTTTCATGCATATTGATGCCATATTCAGAACCTTCTTTATACCCTTTGAGTATTTTTCTCATTTTCCCGCCATACTCCTTCCATACGGTTTCATACCCTTTGGTATATTCCGCATATTTCTGCAATGCCCAGAAATACCAGAGCGGGGTGTCTGCCGAATTATACTCGGCCTGCGAATTTACCCCGACATTTGGGAATAATATACCCTTCAGTTCTCCGGACATGGTATCTAATATTTCTTTACAGGTCTTTTTATCATCAATAGATAATGTGAGGCCGGGTAAAGAAATAAAAGTATCTCTTCCCCACCTGCCAAACCAGGGAAATCCTGCCACGATCTCAGTCTTTTTGCTTCTTTTGTAAATAAATTGCTGTGCCGCATTGATCAGGCAATGTTCAAAACTGCTTCTCGGTATCCGGATAGAAATTTCATCCTCAAACCGTTTATTCAGCGATTGCGTGGTAGCATCAGAAATACCGCCTGAAAACACAATGGATTCCCCCTTTTTGATAGACATTTCAAAATAACCGGGCACATAAAGATCCTCTAAGTATTCATATCCTCTTTTCTGTTCTTCGATATATTCAATATTATAATACCAGTGCGGAACCGGAACGTACTCTGCTTTTTTTGAGAATTGCAGGAATAATTCCGGATAGCCGTAATACATTTTTACTTTGATGCCATTCTTTACAGAGGTATAGTTTGTATTAACATCCATATTAGACTTGCTCAGGCAGTGAATATTCCTGAATGCAAGAAAAGGCTTGAATCTGAGTTTTGTCGGAGAATGCGCCTCAAGCAATGTATAGCGGATCAATACCCTGTCTTCAAGGCTGGAAAGAAGCATTTCTTTTTTCAGCACAACGCCGCCCACCCTGTAAATGATTGCAGGTATTGGATCCGATTCAAAATCCCGTATGTATTTATGCCCTCTTGGTTCGTAAATGCCTGGATATTTGTGAATAGCTAAGTTGAATGATGCATCATGCTGAATCACCGTTTCATCAAGCGAAGAGAGCAGAACATGTTTGCCTCCGTCAAGATGCGCCAGCGGACAAATTAATAATCCATGATATTTCCTGGTGTTGCAGCTTACAATCGTTGTGCTGGCATATGAGCCCGCCCTGTTCGACCGGATTAATTCCCGCTTGAGCGAATATTCTAAGTTAATTAATTGAGATTTGTCAAACGTTATATAACTCATTGTGATAATTATTTTTATTTTAAATAGAAATATCCTGAAATACTAAATAATTTGTTTGGGTAATAAAAAAAGTATGCAAAGGTAATAAAAATCTATTTGATTTTATAAAAAAAATGTTTTAAATTAATTTTACCCGAATTTATTTAAGATAACTGTGCTTTCTTTTTATTTTAAATCAGTATTTTTGTCCGCCAACTGGCGGATTAATTTTTCAGGCAACTAATTAAAGGCAATTACGTCTTTAAAGTAGATTTTTATAAATAGTAAGCGATGAAATACATTATTCCGGTTTTATTCTTTGTAATTTATATCCAGGTTGCCTTTTCTCAAAATTACCAGATCAACACGTACAATGGGCAAACAGTAACTACCTGCGCAGGTACTTTTTACGACAGCGGCGGCCAGGGTGGAAATTATTCTTTGGGAGAAAATTATTCAATTTCTTTTTGCCCAAGCACACCAGGCCAAAAGGTAAGCCTTACATTTACTTCGTTTGATATTGATGGTACAAACAACAATGTAATCTGTTTTTATGATGGTGTCGGAACAAGCGGCACGTATTACGGATGCAACAGCAATCTCGATAACCTCGGGCTTCCGTTTTCGGTAACATCGAATGATGCGTTAGGATGCCTCACGGTTACGTTTAATTCAACTGCCGCTATTGCAACAGGCACAGGATGGTCTGCAAACATAACCTGTACATACCCCTGTCAGCCGGTGATTGCAGTTTTAGACCATACCGCGCCACCTTCATCAGGGAACTATGTTGATATCTGCCCGGGCGATTCAGTTACTTTTTATGCAATGGGCAGCTACCCGCAGAATGGCTTGGCCTATACTCAATCGGATGCTACCTCAACTTTTTTATGGAATTTCGGAGATGGCTCTACTGCTACCGGTACAACAGTTACACATGTATTCAATACCGCAGGAGGTTATGATGTAAATTTAAAAGTTACGGATGTTCACGGTTGCCATAGCCCCAACGATATCGGCGAACGGGTGCGAGTTTCCACAACTCCTGTATTTGCCGGTACGAATGCAAATCCCGATACAATATGTATAGGTGAAACATCTACGCTTACAGGTATTGTAACCGGAACAACATGGAGCAATATACCGCCTAATGTTGTTGCAGGAACGACCTTCTTGCCCGATGGCGTTGGAACTCCTTATACTACAACTTTGAATTATGACTGTTTCAACCCGGGACAAACTATTGCAAATGCAACGGATATTTTACAGATGTGTGCAAGTATGGAACATTCATATCTGGGCGATTTAACTATTACACTAAGCTGTCCGAACGGTAATTATGTAACATTGATTCAATATCCTAACGGATGTACTAACACATATCTGGGAGTTCCTATTGATAATGATGCAAATCTTAATCCCGGAACCGGATGGACCTATTGCTGGTCGCCAAACGGGCCCCAGGGAACAATGCCCAGTAACGCAGGAGGCACAATGGCTGCTTCTCCTCCAAATTATTCTGAAACAGGAGAAGGCGGGCATACATTCCAGTCGCTTGTGGGTTGTCCTCTTAACGGCGACTGGACAATCACTGTTTTAGATAATTTAAATTCAGATAATGGCTATATCTTCTGGTGGAGTCTTGATTTTGACCCTACCTTATACCCTTCATCATGGAGTTTTACCCCGACTTATCAAAATACTCCGGCAACACAGTATTGGACTGGAACGGGTATTACCGGTAGTGGCAGCACGGTTACGGTTCAGCCTACTTCAGCAGGTATTCAAACTTACACTTTCACTGCAGTGGATAATGCCGGCTGTTCATATGATACCGTAAATATTAAAATATATGTCAGGCCCCAGTCTGATCCTTTATGCTGCATACCCCCGATAGCAAATGCAGGATTTAATGATTTATCCTGTGGTCTTTCTTACCAGTTGAATGCAAGCCTTGCAACGGCGAATTCCGGGATGTGGTCGGTTGTCAGCGGGCCGGGTACAGGGCTATTCTCAAATCCGACTCAACCGGATGCTACTGTTTCTGTAAGCGCATTCGGAACGTATACTTTCAAATGGCGGGAAACTTATAACCCTGCTTGCAAAGACTCGGATGAAGTAACTATTAATTTTACAAATGTAACAATTACCATGACCACGCAGGATATTACCTGTAATGGATATGATAATGGCAGGGCAACCGTAAATGTTACAAGCGGATTGTTTCCTTACTCATATCTTTGGTCGAACGGGGGTTCCGTACCAACTCTTTCGGGCTTAGAACCGGGACAGATAACCGTGGTTGTTACGGATGCTTACGGATGCGACACTTCTGCAACAGGAATAATTTATGAACCCTTGCCTTTTAATATTACACCCTCACCCGATATACATCTTTGTTACGGAGAGTCACAGTTTATCTATGCAAATCCGAATGGAGGTACTCCACCTTACAGGTTTTTTTGGAATGGAGTTTTAGATTCCGCTTCTATATATGTTGGACCTCTTGTTGACTCTGCGTTTATAGTAAGGGCTGAAGACGCAAACGGATGCAGAAGCGATACATTTAAAATCACGGTTTGGGTTGATCCCCCTCTGCAATTACAGGTAATACAAAGCGACGACACAGTTTGTCCAGGCGAACCGGTATTGATCACTACAGTTATTTATGGGGGTGACGGCGGTCCCTATTATGTGTATCTTAATAATGAAGGAATACAACATCCTCCGTTCAAAGTCTACCCGCAACAGACTACTGAATATATTATCATTGCAAGAGACCGATGCGGCAGTTATGGTGTACGGGATACAATAACAGTAGTAACTTATTCACTTCCTCCGATAAATTTTCATTCGGATATTCATAAGGGTTGTCAGCCCTTGCGTGTAACATTCAATGAAGAGAACGATAATCCGGGGGCTTCTTATTTATGGTATTTTGGCGAGATAGATGAAAACAATACATCCAGTAACAGGAATCCTATTCATACTTTTGATCTGCCGGGCTTATATGATGTTTCACTTCTTATCACTTCATGGGAGGGCTGTGTAGATACTCTTACCATTGAAGAAATGATAGAAGTATATCCCAAGCCTAATGCCAGGTTTATTAATACCCCATCGGTTGTAAGTATTATTAATCCTTTAATTTATTTTGATAATTTATCAAGCGGCGCAGTTAACTATTACTGGGCGTTTGGTGATGGAGATTCCTCGGAGTATATAAGCCCGCAGCATTATTATAGTTCTGTAAATACATTCATTGTTTCATTGATAGCTGAGAATGCTAAAGGATGCCAGGATACAAACCTCAGTACGATTTTAGTTAAAGACGAATATACCTTTTTTGCTCCTTCCGCCTTTTCGCCTGACAAGGATGGGATCAATGATATTTTCAATGTATATGGACACGGTATTGATCCTAAAACTTTTCAGATGTATATTTATGACAGATGGGGGGCTATCGTTTTCCAGACACAAGATATGAACCAGGGTTGGAACGGCCTAATTAAAGGTAATACCCGCAATGTGGTTAAAAGCGGCGTTTATACATGGTATGTGATTTATAAAGATTTATCAGGCATTGAGCATCAGGAACGAGGGCCCGTAACTTTGATACATTAATAAAAAACCCGCAAAATCGGGTTTTTTATTAGGTTTATTTCCCTGATTTGTATTTCAATTTTGCAATATACTTCTCTGCTTTTTTACCCTCTTGTGTTTTGGAATACTCCTTTTCAACCCGCTCATAAATTTTAAGGGCATTATCTGTATCGCCAAGTTTTTCATAAACCATTCCGGCTTTCATCAGGTAAACAGGCGTGGTAAAATCATTTAAAATTTTATCAGCCGCTTTTAAATAATAATCAAGAGCTTCTTTTGTCTTACCGAGTTCCATGTTTGCATCTCCGATAGATCCGAGAGAAATAGGAGCAAGAAATTTATCGCTTGATTTAAAATCTTCAAGGTATTCAATTGCTTTATTAAAGTCTTTCGTCTTTAAATAACAGATACCCGCATAATATTTGGCAAGGTTACCGCTTTTCGTGCTTCCGTATTCATTGATAATATCATGGAATCCCAGATTATTTCCATCACCTTTTAAGGCCAGCCTGAATGAGTCTTTTTCAAAATACTGTTCAGCCACGAACATCTGAGATTGTGCTTCTTCCTGGAGCGGTTTCAGGTAAAATCTTTTATATAATATAAAGCCGCCTACAACTACAATTATTGCACCAACAACTATGGAGATGATCTTTTTATTGTCTTCAATAAACTGCTCTGTTCTGCTTAATGCGCTTTCTACATTTACGATTTTATCTTCTCCGGTGTCTTTTATATTATCTTTTGCCATATAAATTATTTGTTCATTTTTAAGACCGCAAATGTAATTGTTTTAGTAAAATAATCGAAATAATAATAAATTTTTTTAAAAATTTATCTGAAAACCAAGTTATTAAACGGAAAGGGCTTCCTTGTGAAGAAGCCCTTTCCGTTTAATTTACAAGATTTGTTTCTAATTTCTTAAAACAATCTTATGTGTATAAACCTTATCTTTTGTGTGAATATTGAGGAAATATACACCCGGATTGAACTGTTCGAAGTTGATGATGAACGTATCACTGATACCCTCCTTTACATAGACAACCCTGCCAACAACATCTGTTATTTCAACTTTCGAAAGTGTCATATTCTTTAACTCAACAGTAACAAGACCGTTTGTCGGGTTCGGATAAATTGTGTAGCTGTATGTTTCGTTTACTAATGCCACTGCATCAATAATATCAATTGTGTCAGAAACAATTACAGAACAATTTAAATAATCCGTGATAGTTACAAAATAAATACCATATCCCAGGAATGAGGCTGTCTGGGTTGTTTGATTGCCAGTGTTAGCATCCCACTGATACAGGTATGGGGGCATACCACCCGATGGATTTACCGTAATAAATCCATCGCTGCTACCCGGAGTACTTTCATCAATAACGATTGAGGTAACAAGTATTTCAGAAGGTGAGCCGATAACAACACTTTGAACAATAGTACAACCGGCATTATCTGCAATACTTACATCGTATGTACCATGGCAGAGGTTAAGTGCAAATGCTCCATGATGTCCATCATACGCCCAGGTAATTGTATAGGGAGGAGTACCACCGGATACTACGTTTATGACGGCTATTCCATCACACGTTGTATAACAGGAAGCATCGTTCACAAGCGCATTCACTACTGGACCGCCAAGTATGTTCACTGTAAAAGTATCTATCTCTGAACAGGAATTTCCATCGCTGACAGTTACAATATAATCGCCTGTAGCAAGCGAGCTTATGCTTGCAGTGGTTGCGCCATTTGCCCAATGGTAAGAATATACTCCATTGCCACCTGTTACACTCAAAGTAATTGCCCCATCAGAATTTCCGCATGTTGCACCGGTAATATTTGCTGTGATTGAAACCGGAGCAGGATCAGTTACTGTAACATATGCAATAGTGAGACACTGAGTACCATCTACAACGCTTACAGGATATGTACCAGCGCATAAATTAAATCCAAATGCGCTATTGTGACCATCATAAGCCCATGTATAATAATATGGGGGTGTTCCTCCTGTAGTCACAATTACGGCGCTGGCATTACATAATCCGGGACAAGTTGGGTTTTCTACCGTGTAATTCATTGTTGGAGCGCCCAAATTTGCAACTACGGCATTTGCTGCTGCCTTGCAATTGTTCTGGTCAGTTATCACAACTGAATACGAACCTGCTGCTATTGCTGTCAGATTTTCTGTAGTATCGCCATTTGACCATGAAAATGAATAGGGTAATGTACCACCTGATACAGTTAATTGTACTGCTCCGTCAAGATTACCACAGGTAGCATCGGTAGGTGTTGCAACAACTGATAATAACGATGGCTCAGTGATTGTTACATATGAAGTTACTGAACAAACAGCATCTGTAATTACAACTGAATACACTCCGGCTACAACATCTGCAAGGTCTTCACCTGTATTGCCATTTGACCAGAGATAAGTAACAGGGGCTGTTGCATTGATTACGGTTAAATCTGCCGAACCATTTGACATTCCATTACATAGCACATTCGTTCCAACAAGAGAAGCAATTATCGGACAAGTAGAAGCATTCACCGTGATAGTGGTTTCAGCAGTACACAGGTGAGCATCTGTTACAGTAACAGTATATGTACCGGCAGTCAGGCCGGAAATATCTTCTGTTACATCAAGGTTAGACCATGCATAGCTGTAAGGTGTAGTACCTCCATCTACAGTCAGATTAATCTGTCCATCTTGTCCTGCAGCCGATTCATCAACTGTAGTGCAGGAAAGCGACAATACAGCCGGATCGGTTAGTGTTGCTGATACAACAGAAGTACATAAATTTGCATCAGAAACTGTAATTGAATAATTACCTGCAACTAAGCCGCTAAAAACATTAACAGTCTGATAATTAATACCATCAATACTATACTCTAAACCATTTGGTGTTAAGGTAATACTACCTGTTCCACCATTACATTCAGCATTAGCTACTACTACATCTACGACTGGATTTGAATTTACGGTTACTACCACCTGATCGGTATTTGAACAGCCGTTTGATGTTCCGGTTACTGTATATGTTACAGTTCCTTCTATTGGAGTAAATGGAGTTCCATCAAGAACACCGTTGTCCCATATGTAAGAATCTGCTCCACTTCCGGATAAAGTAACCGATGTACCCTTACAAATTGTTTGATCTGCACCCGCATTTACGTTTGGAATTGCATTCACCTTTACTACCACCTGATCGGTATTTGAACAACCGTTGGTGGTTCCGATTACTGTATATGTTACAGTTCCTATTGTTGGAATAAATGGAATTCCATCAAAAACACCGTTGTCCCATATGTAAGAATCTGCTCCACTTCCGGATAAAATAACCGATGCGCCCTCACAAATAGCCTGATCTGCACCTGCATTTATGGTTGGAATTGCATTTACCGTTACTACAACTTGTGAGTTAACAGTAGTAAATCCATCATCAACAAGGACAGAATAAGTTGTATTAACAGTAGGGATAGCTATTGGATTAGCAATAGATGATGTAAATCCTACAGGCACCGAAGTCCAAGTATATGTATAAGAACCTGAGCCACCACTTGCTACTGCATCTAGTTGTACGTTAGCGCCGGCGCATACTGTTCCAGGGGTAGCTGTTGGAGTTGAACTTAATGCACCTCCGCTTATCGTTATTAATACTGCATCCGTATTAGAACACGATGTTGTTGTTGAAGTTGCTGTCAATGTAAAGACTGTAGTTGTTGTCAAATTTACAGTTGTCGGGTCTTCTATTAAAGCATCTACAAGTTGTGCAGAAGGTGTCCAGCTATAAGTAAACGGACCTGTACCTGTTACTGTTGCATTCAGTGTTGTACTTGTTCCCCATGGAATAATTGTATCTGTTCCAGCATTTACTACCGGCAATGCATTTACATTTACTACAATTGCTGCTGATGCAGCGCTCTGGCATCCGCTTGCATTGGTTACCTGAACAGTATAACTTCCTGCTGTGGTAACATTTATACTTGCTGTGGTTGCTGCATTTGACCATAAGTAACTTGTTCCTGCGCTTGAGGTTAAGGTTACACTACC
>JACREX010000027.1 GCA_016212695.1 Bacteroidia bacterium | reverse complement strand
TTATTGAGAATTTTTCAAAGAGGACATATAGATGTCCAGTCAAGCGGCATTTTACATGTGAACTTGACCCTGATATGGTAGCAAAATTACAGTATATATAAAAATCAACCAATATTTAGATAAGAGCCATTAATTTTAATAATGGTACACTAAATACAAACGATCAAATTGTAAATTGTTCATCGCTCTACTCAAGTAATGCTAATATACGAACTTTGAATTTGGGAGCCTCGGTTGTCAGGTTAAAAAATACGTTGAACTTTTATAATTCAAATAATTTTACTTTTAACGCAGGCACTTCAACAATATTATTTATAGATGATACATATAATTCCCCTTCCTTTGAAGGTGGCGGAAACACTTTTTACAATGTAATATTTGAAGACCCCGATGCACCCCCGGTAATATACCAAAATAATATTTTCAATAAACTCATTTTTACAGGGAGTGCAAATATCCATAATAGTAATACTTTTGATACATTAATTTTTTCACCTGGTTATAATTATACTTTATGGGAAAATGGAACACAGACAATAAACAAATATTTTTCGGCTGTCGGCTCTCCGGGTTTGCCAATATCTATTAATTCTGCTGTACCAGGGATTTCATCAACTTTATATAAGAATGGCGGATATGTATGCGCCGATTTTCTTTTGCTCAAGGATATTCATGCGGCAGGTGGAACGTTTTATGCAGGCCCCGGTCCGTCAGGTCCGAATAGTTATAACAATGGAAATGTAACAGGCTGGATATTCACCGCTTGTCCCGGCCCTTTATCAATAACTGTCTCCGGTAGTAATTCTCTTTGTAATGGAAGTTGCGACGGATCAGCAACAGCAACTACCATCCAGGGAATTCCTCCTTTTGCTTATTTATGGAATGACCCGGTTTCACAAACTGATTCCATTGCTGCCGGTTTATGTGCAGGTACTTATATTGTGAGAGTAATTGATATGGCTTCTGATACTATAATTGATACGGTTGTCGTAGCAGAACCTGATTTATTGACTGCATCAATCACCCCGGCAAATCTATTTTGCTATGGGGAACATAATGGTACTGCCGATCTAACTGCAAGCGGTGGAATAATACCATATACTTATTTATGGTCTGACGGCGATACTACGCAAGATTTAAACAATATTCCCGCAGGCGCATATTCGGTAACTGTAACAGATGCAAATTTATGTACTGCAATATCAATGGTAAATATTACTCAACCCGCCCTGATATCTCACCCTGTAATTGCATCCATCTGCAGTGGTGAAAGTTATTTTGCAGGCGGTTCAAACCAGACCAATTCCGGTATATATTACGATACTCTTAATGCTGTTAACGGTTGCGACAGTGTGATTGTAACAACACTCACGGTAAATCCGACATATAACATGACTGTAACGGCAGCAATTTGTTCCGGCGGCAACATTTTCCTGCAAGGCGCATATCAGACAACAGCAGGAACTTATTACGACACGCTTGCAACGGTGAACGGCTGCGATAGTATGATTATAACAACACTCACAGTAAATCCGATTTACAACACATCTGCAATGGCATTAATTTGTTCAGGCGACAGCATTCTTCTACAAGGGACATATCAGACAACAGCAGGAAATTATTACGACACGCTTGCAACGATGAATGGCTGCGATAGTGTGATTGTAACAACTCTCACAGTTAACGCTACGCCTCCGGTACCCTCAATTATTCAAGACAGCGCTGCTCTTATTTGTACTATCAGTGGAATGAATATCTATCAATGGTTCCTTAATGGTAATCCATGGACAAACTGTATTTCCGATTCCTGTACTTGCGGACAGGATGGTATATATAATGTAATCATTACTGACTCCAATGGCTGTATTGCAAGTTCCAACAACTTTAACATAAATTGTACAGTTGGCATTAATGAAACTAATCAGTTTACAGGAATTAATTTGTATCCTATTCCAAACAAAGGAACATTCACACTTGCTTTTACGGGTATTCAAGATAATGGAGCAGAAATCAGCGTACTGAATATTCTCGGTGAAACAGTTTATTTTGAAAAAACAAGCATTATTGGAAATCAGCTTATGAAAGAAATTGAATTAGGCAAAATAAGTACAGGCATTTATCTTGTACAGGTGAAAGCAGGTGAAAAACAACTCAGCAAAAAATTGATTATAGAGTAATTTTATATAACGATGACATATTTTTATTCCAATCTTCCTATTTTTTTTTCAACCATATCGAGAATCTCGCATGATTTAACCAATGCTTTCATCTTGTTGTGGTCGGGATATAACGGGCGGTCAATATCAAGATATTCCACATGTTTACGAATAGTATTTTTGGCTGTCTGTGTCCCTGTTCCGTATTTATAGGGTGTTTCAAATTTTTCTCTCAGGTCGAGCGCCTGCGCTGCCGCCATAAATTCAATGCCAAGAATACCATAAGCATTATCCAATATCTGGAAATTTTTAATGGCTGTGTTCATGCCCATGGATACAAAATCTTCCTGGTCTGCCGCTGCCGGAATGGACTGAATTGACGCAGGCATGCACAAAATACGTTGTTCCACGATTTGCATATCGGCAGTATACTGGCTCAGCATTAAACCGGAAAACATACCTGCTCCTTTGGTGAGGAATGGAGGAAGGCCTACACTTAACGCCGGATTATTAAGGCGGTTCATTCTTCTTTCAGAAAGCACGCTCACCATGGTTACCGCTGCGCCGATCATATCCATTGGCAACGATATCGGGGAACCCTGAAAATTTGCTCCAGATAAAGCTAAGTTCTCTTCAGCAAAAAAAATCGGGTTATCTCCAACGCCGTTGAGTTCGGTTTCTACCTGCTTTTTAGCCCATTTCACAGCATCATGTGCCGCGCCGATCACCTGCGGCGTCGAACGCATGGAATACGCGTCCTGTACTTTGGTCTTCATTCTGCCTTCTGCAAGGTCGCCGCCTTTTGTAATTTTTCGAATCGAAGCGGCGCTTCTCACTCCACCCGGAAATCCGCGCGCTTCAAGAATTTTATGATGATAGGGTTTCAGGTTTGCTTTCAATGCTTCGAGCGACATGGCACAGGCTATCTCTGCTTGTTTCAGCCAACGGTTCGTTTCGAATATCATGATCGCGCTCATGGCCGTGAGAACGTTGGAGCCATTGATTACAGCAAGGCCGTCTCTTGCTTCCAGCCCGGGAACAGGAATGCCGGCTTTTTTCAAAGCGTCTGCGCCTTCGAGAAATTCCCCCTTATAATAGGCATGCCCTTCGCCCAGCATCAGCAAAGCGATCTGCGACATGGGCGCCAGATCGCCGCAGGCGCCTACCGAGCCTTTATTACAAACATATGGCGTCACGCCCTTATTGAGCATGTCTATTAATGTCTGTGTAATTTCAAGGCGGCAGCCGGAATTGCCATGCGCATGAACATTTATTCTTCCAAGCATTGCGGCTCTCACATATTCTGCAGGCAGCGCATCGCCAATACCTGCAGCATGATTATAGATAAGGTATTTCTGAAAATTCTTTACCTGGTCGTCATTGAGAACAATTTCAGAAAACTCCCCGATACCGGTATTGATACCATACATAATCTCATGTGCCGCTATTTTTTTATCGAGCATTTCCCTGCAGGCCATAATCTTTTTCACAGACTCGGGATGCAATTCCACCTTTTCGCCAAAGCGGGCCGCTTTTACTACATCTTCTACCGTTAATCCGTGTCCGGATATTATTAAGGCCATATGAATAAAATTTTAGTTTTGTGATTTCATGTTTAAAGTTTGAAGTTTGATGTTTCATACCTCAGACCTCATATTTCATACTTCATATTTCATATTTAGTAATTTGTGATTTCGGGCCGTTATGCTTTCAGTCTGTCTTTAAAGGGTTCAAAGGTCATAAAATCGCAATGGTGAACAATGAATGCCTCGGTAGTCCTTTTCACCATATCGCCCTCGCCTGCATGGGTGGCAATAATATGGCAAACGGCGGCAGGAACGCCGCATTGTTCGGCCAATGAAACCCCCGAAAAAGGATGTCGTAAATATTTGCCGTAAATGCCCTGCACCGATTTGCCGTCTGCCATATCGTATTCAAGCAGTTTCCCGACATCGGCGAGAATGGCCCCGGCAATTAAAACATCCATATTTACGGGAAGATCGGTTTTAAAAAACGCGTTCATTTTTTCGCCGCATTCTTTGGCAAGATGAACCACCGCCCTTTTATGGCACATAAAACTCACTTTCAGGTTTGGGCCGCAAAGCAGTGTAAACGGAATGGTGTTGAGGTCATGAACCGTAAGCACGCTTTTTGACAACGCAAGTTCCCATGTTTTAGCAGTTTTTTTCCTGAGGTCTTTATCCTTAATCCAGTCTAATTCCGGCCATAACTTTTTTACTTTATCTATCATTTTTAAAATTAATTTTTAGGTTAATAATTATGGGATCGAATGACCTGTGAGAAAATTCAAAAATAAAATAATTTTCATGATTTACACCTGACAAAATTCTCAAAAAAAAATATTATGAATCACGCCCGGTTATTTGATGGAATTCGGAGCATTTTTCAAATCATCCTCCAGTTTATAATTGAACTTGATATTATGAAAATGCCATTCTTTATCGGGTTTATACAGGGTGAATGAAAATTCGATAGGCTGCCGGTCGTATTTCACCATGCATTCGATAAGGATTAAGCTTTCTCCCATCGTTTTTTTAGTAATTATTTCATATCCATAATAGGTTTGCAAAATATCAATCGCTTTTTTCAGCCGGTCTTTTACGTCTTTGGCAGATTCCGCCGTTTTATCGAGATATTTGTTGGTAGTGAAAAAGAAATCAATGGCTTCATCCGAGCCTTTTGTTTTGTATATCTCAAAAAACCGGGCTATCATTTCTTCCGGCTTGGTCTGCGCAGAAATCCGGCCGGTAAATAATACCAGCACGGCAAGAACCATAATATACTTCATCTTATACTGCAAACGGTTACAAATTTAACTTTTATTCAAGAGACATTGTCAAATTGTTATATTGTTATATTGCTATATTGCTAAATTGCTAAATTGTTAAGCGGATATTCACAACAATTTAACCATTGAGCCATTCAACCATTCAGCCATTTAACAATATCAACAATTTAACCATTTAAAGTATATAAATCTAAAATCCTAAATCCTAAATTGACAATAATTCTCTATATTTCGGCAAAGGCCAGAGTTCATCATCGATCATTAATTCTAATGTGTCCACATGAAAGCGTATCTCGTCTAAGTAAGGTTTCACTTTTTCACAATACTGAACGGCGTGTTCGTAAGTGTCTTCGATGATATTTGCCTTTTTCCGCGCTTCGATCATATAATGCACCTTATTTTTTATGGCCGAAATATGCGAAGAAATTTCCCTGACAGATTCGATCTGGGTAGCGGCAATTTTTTTGTAATCGTCGCCGAATATTTTTCTTATGCCATTAACATTTTCTATCAGCAGGTTCTGATATTTGATTGCTGTCGGGATTATGTGGTTTATTGCAATGTCGCCAAGAACGCGCGCTTCGATCTGAATTTTTTTATAGTAATTTTCAAGTTTTATATGATACCTTGCCACTACCTCGCGCTCAGTCATCACTCCCATTTTTTTAAAGACCTTTTTTGATTTTTCGGATATATAGGCATTCAGCGCCGGCGGGGTTGTTTTTATATTCGACAGGCCTCTTTTTGCCGCTTCCCGGATCCATTCATCAGAATACCCGTTGCCTTCGAAAAGAATATTTTTTGAACACAAAATATAATTGCGGAGTATATTAAAAACGGCATCATCCTTATCAAGTCCGCCCTCAATAAGCGTGTCCACATCTTTTTTAAATTCCGTCAACTGGTTCGCCATAATGGCGTTCAGCGCAATGATAGCGGCAGCGCAGTTCATGGACGAACCCACCGCGCGAAACTCAAACTTGCTTCCTGTAAATGCAAACGGCGAGGTGCGGTTCCGGTCTGTGTTATCAATAATGATGGAAGGAATTTTTCCGATGTTCAGTTTCAGGTTTGTTTTTTCATCGGGAGACAGTTTGCCTTTTTTCACTTTTTTAATAATCTCCTCAAGAATAGCCGTAAGATGGGTTCCGATAAACACGGAAATTATTGCCGGCGGAGCTTCGTTAGCGCCCAGGCGGTGATCGTTTCCGGCGTTTGCAATGGAAGCCCTGAGCAGGTCGGCATGATCGTGAACAGCCTTGATAGAATTAATAAAAAAAGTAAGAAACTGAAGATTGGTTTTTGGCGTTTTCCCGGGACTCAGAAGATTTTTTCCTGTATCCGTTGCCAGCGACCAGTTGTTGTGCTTTCCGGATCCGTTGATCCCGGCAAATGGTTTTTCATGGAACAATACCCTGAGGTGATGCCTCTTTGCAATCTTTCCCATAATATCCATCACAAGCTGGTTGTGGTCGTTAGATAAATTGGCTTCTTCAAATACAGGAGCCAGTTCAAACTGATTCGGGGCAACTTCGTTATGCCTTGTTTTTACAGGAATTCCAAGTTTCCATGCTTCGAACTCAAATTCTTTCATAAAGGCGATCACGCGTTCCGGAATAGATCCGAAATAATGATCTTCGAGTTGTTGTCCCTTAGACGCATCATGCCCGAACAATGTACGGCCTGTTGACATAAGATCGGGCCGCGTATTAAAAAGCGCTTCATCAACAATAAAATATTCCTGCTCCCATCCTAAGGTGGCATATACCTTTGTAACATTTTTATCGAAATACTGGCATACATCCACAGCCGCTTTATCCAGTACCGCCGAGGCTCTCAGGAGGGGCGTCTTGTAATCGAGCGCATCGCCGGTATACGATATGAATATGGAAGGAATGCAAAGCGTGTCCCCTATTATAAATGCCGGCGATGTGGGGTCCCAGGCCGAATACCCGCGGGCTTCAAAAGTAGCGCGGATACCTCCGCTCGGGAAACTGGAAGCATCGGGCTCCTGCTGTATCAACTGGCTTCCTTCAAATTTTTCGATCGGAAAATCATCGAGAGGCGTAATAAAAGCGTCGTGCTTTTCTGCCGTAGCGCCTGTCAACGGCTGGAACCAGTGCGTATAATGCGTGGCGCCCTTGCTCAGCGCCCATGTTTTCATAGCCGTTGCAATCTGGTCGGCAAGTTTATATTCGATCTTTGTTCCCTTGTTGATGCTTTCCATAATGCTGTGATACGCTTCTTCTGAAAGATACTGCTTCATCGCCTTTTTACCGAATACATTGCATCCGAAATAATCGGAGATCTTCTCTTTTGCATCATGATTAAATGTTACAGCACGGGTCAATGCTCTTTCTAATGCTTCTTTCCTGAATGTTGTCATAAAACGTAACTGATTTAAAATTTTATAAAATATTTTTCAAATATGAAAAAAAATACGGGGTATTTATAGAATTTTCATGTTTTTTTTGAAATAATAAAATTTTTCCGGGGGGTACTTGAAAAATATATGTTTTTTTAAAACAGGCAGGAAACCGTACATTTTATAAAGTCCCAAATTCCAAACTCCAAATTCCAAAGGGGTTTACAGCGTTGGGCTTGGGACTTGGGGCTTTGGGCTTTGGATGAATGTAATAATTTATCCCGTGCAAAGTATAGATTCACGTCAGCGAGTTTTCGGGGCTTGTCATTAAGGCTTAGATTCACGTCAGCGAGCTTTCGGGTCTTGTCATCAAGTCTTGGATTCACGACAGCGAACTTTCGGGTCTTGTCATCAAGTCTTGGATTCACGTCAGTGAGCTTTCGGGTCTTGTCATCAAGTCTTGGATTCACGTCAGTGAACTTTCGGGTCTTGTCATCAAGTCTTGGATTCACGTCAGTGAGCTTTCGGACATCAACACCAGGCTTTCGGGTATCGTCAACGGCCTTTCGGGGCTTGTTACTGAATGACAGATGACGGACGACAGACGACGGATGATTTACAGACTTTCATAGATTCACGTTACCGAGTTTACGGGCTTTGTCATTAAGTGTTAGATTCTTGTCAGCGAACCTGAGAAACTAATGCGTACTGTCCACAAAGGAATCTAAGGCTTTTTTCAGTTTTACGGTAAAGTGGTTGTTTGTACCTCTTTTAATAGTTGCGGCAAAGTCAACATCAATACGCGCAGGGGCTGTTATTGTAAAATGGAAATGGCCTGAACGATGGTGTTCTATAATAACTTCGCCTTCGTCGTCTGATGCAATGGTTTTGTTTTTGCTTTTATCCGTTACAGTGAAACTATGAATTGGCGAACCGTCTTCATCGGCAAGGCAATCGAATGTGATGGATGTAGTGTGAACGCCGGTAACTATCACCTGTTTGGCTTCTTCCATAGCACGCACCAATTCGGGTTTGGTTTCTAAAAAATAGCTGAATATCAAATCATACATACTATCTACGGCTTCGAAAGCTTTGGTATAATAGGCCGGCAGTTGGTCGGTGGCCGTTGATTTTTTGGTTTGCCGCGTTTCTGTGGGAGCGTCTTTAATAGCGCTGTAAGCGGCAATTGCATGATCTATTTCTGTGATGTTTGCCGCAGTAATATTGGTAAGAATGTTTAAATTATCGTTTAAGGCATTGCGCTTGTTGGCAGCCATATCAATGGCTTTTGTTTTAGTGGCATTGATAATCGG
>JACREX010000026.1 GCA_016212695.1 Bacteroidia bacterium | reverse complement strand
TAATAGAGGCATTAAAATTACCGACAAAGAATTAGAAAGTGTCAACTTAAAAAGGAATGAATTTCACGGTGAGTGGAATTACATTATAGATAAAAAGGTATCCACTAAATGACTAATTTATTTCGTTACAATCCCTTAGAAAACATTATATTTATATTAATTAAACCGGTATTATTCCTTTTTTAATGAGAAAAATTTCACCACTGCAATCATGATCGACCAGAGCGATTCCGTTGAAAGTTATAATATTTCCGATCCCAACAACCAGCGATTCCAGGCGATCAATGGTTTTTATAAAACATTGAACGGGGAAGGGGAGGTTATTTTTTCTGCCTATGCAAGAAACGGAAAGCTTAAGGATGATACATTGACCATTTTAAATAATGATTTCTCGAGCGAGTGGGATGAGGAAACAGCAAAAAAAATGCTTGATCTCACGCATACCACAGGGGGCACTTCATGCATGTATGATGCCATTTATAAAATGATCAATTACATGGCAGCAAGACCCGGTTCCAATAAATCGCTGGTTGTTCTTGCAAGAAATAAAGACGATGGAAAAAGCGCTCATACCCTTGATGAAGTGATACAGCTTGCAAAGGATAAAAATATTAAGATCAATCTTATCTGGATGATTAAAAATTATCTGAATGTAAATTTTGATGCACTCCGGAAACTTCCAAGCAAAACCGGTGGGTTCCTTGTCTATAACGGTTATGTTTACCAGCTTTCGACGGTATTCCTCGGTTTAAAAAAAATATTAAGAAATGAATATAAATTTTACAGGTTCAGAGCAACATTATTAATTGATTCCCCAGATTATTTTGCTGATGCATTCCGTGATGGGATCAAAATTTATTATTATAGTTTTTCATCGTATTATATATGGAATTATGTACCGTTTTATCTTGAAAAACCTAATTAGTATATAGGAAATACCGTGCGTCTTTATATTACATATTTTTTAGTATTGATTTTAATATTTTTTATTAAATCAGGATTTTCGCAGGAAAGTGAACTATCTGTGCAGACCGGCCATACTACCGATATTATGAATGTTTGTTTCAGCCCCGATGGAACCATACTGGCAAGCGCTGACAAAATAAATAAAGTGATTTTATGGTACGTTTCCACAGGTAGCCAGATGGCAGCGTTCAGGACCCAATGCACGATCTCCACTTTTATTTTCAGCCCGGATGGAAATTACCTGCTTGTCGGTTGCAGCGATGGAAAATTGATCCTCTGGAATGTTGCAGCTTCCAAGGAAGAAAAAAGTTTCCAGTTTTATAGTAACATCAGCAGTTTGTGCTACAGCGAAAATAAAGATGTTGTATTGGTTGCGGCAGGTTCACTTTACGAAGTGACCCTTTCCACCGGTTTTATGAAACCATTGGCAAACTATCCTGTTTTGAATATATGGCATCATGCAGCGGATAATACATTTTTCCTCTATACCAATACAGGCGCTGTGAGAATAATGGATTCATCCGGAAATATAAAAAAAGAGTTTGTCTTATACAAGAAAAAATACCCTCCCAACTTAGTGAATTATTCGCAGGGAGGAGAAATGGCAACCCTTGGCTGGTACTTCAGGCTCACCTATTATGATCTTAACACACAGAAAAAGAAATTTTCAGTGGTCGGTACGTATGTTGATGAATATTTTCACTCCATTGTATCCTCTGATATTTATAAAATTATTATAGCGGCAAACGGCGATGGCAAAATTTATGTGATAAGTTATAATAAAGGCAAAGTGATAAAAAAACTGAAAGATCATTTGTCGGATGTGTATTGCCTTGCTATGAGTGCGGATAATTCTGTTTTTGCCTCTGCAGGAAAAGACCGTTCCATTATAATTTGGGATACGAAAACGTTAAAGCCTGTTAAAAGATTTTATACAAGATCTTTTCCCATCAAATCTCTGGCTGTTAGTAAAAGCGGGAATTCTTTAGCAGTGGGTAATGAAGTCGGTTATTTAAAAACAATAAACCTTAATTCCTCTGATCTGGATCTTAAATTTGAAAATAATCATAAACAGGCTATATCCGGTATAAAATATTTTTCCGGCGATAGTCTTATTGTTGCCGGGGATTTGAATAATAAAATAACGTTTCTGAGGAGCCGTGATTTATCTGTCGTTAAAACCAAAACGTTTTCACGATCTCTGAAACCAAGGTATGTAATAAATAAATTCCTGCAGCTTTTAAATTTCTATACAAGTCATGTGGTATGCGTTGATAAAATTGATATCAGCCCTGATGAAAAAAATATAGCTGTTAACGGACGGCTCGCATATTATAAAAATCCTTTTGCCCAACTTTTTTTGATGCAGAAGAAGAAGCCTACGGTTTTATATGATACTAAAAAGTTAAAAAAAATTCACAAATGCAAAGACCGAACCCTGATAGCAAAAATAAAGAGATTTAAAATGAAAAATCCTTTCAGTATATTGGTTGCATCAAAGAAATCCAACGCTAAAAAATTAAATGAAGACAGCCTTACGAAAAATGATTTCAATAGATTTTTCCCGAAACTCAGGCTTGAGTGGAAGAGTAAAGAGGGGAGTGATTACAGGTTGTATGGAACAGAAGTTAATACCTACGTAACAGATCAGAACAAGAATGTTGTATTTTCGGAATTCGGGTTTTACAGGAACGATACGGCCGCTTATACCTTCGATACTACCTGCGTGTTGTATGATTTAAAACAGGAAAAAGAAATTGCAACCATTACTAACAAGAGTCCGATAAAAGCATTAAATATTAATTATGCTCTGCATAAAATTGCTTATGGAGTTGGAAATGACCTCGTGATTGCTGATATGAGAAACCTGTCTGATACCTTGCATACCCTGCCTACCGGACAGGCAGGCGGCAGGCAGGAACTTATTTTGCAGGGACATTCCGATAAGATCACGGATATTGCATTTCATAAAGACAATAAAATAGTGTTCACCTCCAGCGACGACGGCACCGTGAAATTATGGGATATTAACAAAGGCACATTAGTGTCCACTATTATCTCGATAGATAAAGACAAGCGTATAATTGTTACTGCAGATAATTATTATTTCACACCCAAAGGAAACTTATCCGGCGTGGGATTTAAAATCCAGAAACAGTTTTTCTCCCCGGAACAGTTCGACCTGAAGTATAACCGCCCCGACATTGTTCTTGAGCGGCTCGGCTTTTCTTCAAAAGAGCTGGTCACAGCGTACCACCAGGCTTATCTCAAGCGGTTGAAAAAAATGAATTTCACGGAAGACATGTTTGGAAAAGATTTTCATCTGCCGGATATAACGGTTGAAAATAAAGAGCAAATACCCCTTGCTGTAAATACACAAAAACTTACGCTTTCTGTTAAAGCGGAAGACAGTAAATACAAGCTCGATCGTATCAATGTGTTTTTAAATAATGTTCCGGTATATGGATTCAACGGTATTGACCTGAGGTCTCAAAAAGTTTCGCTGATATTAAAAACCTGCGAGGTTTCGTTACTGCCCGGAAAAAATAAGATACAGGTTTCATGCCTCAACGAAAAAGGGGTTGAAAGCCTGAAAGAAACTTTCGAAATTCTCTGCAAGCCGGAACAGGAAATCAAACCGGATCTTTATATTGTATCCATCGGCGTATCGGAATATGCCGATAATAATTTTAATCTAACCTATGCCTCGAAAGATGCAAGGGATATTGCGGCTATTTTTAAGACAAGACAGAATGACTATGGCAAAGTAAAAGTATTATCAATAACCGATAAGGAAGCTACGAGAGAAAATATTTTAAAAGCAAAGGATTTACTCATGCAAAGTAAAGCGTGCGACGAAGCGGTGGTTTTTTATGCCGGCCATGGATTATTGGATGAAAAGCTCGATTACTTTTTTGCCACCGCTGATGTGGATTTTAATAATCCTTCGCAGCGCGGGTTAGCTTACGATGAACTCGAAAATTTGGTGGACGGCATTCCTGCATTAAAAAAATTAATATTGATAGACGCCTGTCATAGCGGCGAGGTTGACAAGGAGGAAGTTGAACTTACTGCAATTGAAAACCAGGTGCAGGGCGAAGTAAAATTCCGCGGATTCAATGGTTTAAAAAATAAAAAAAATGCTATCGGACTCCAAAATTCTTTTGAACTGATGCAGGAGATTTTTTCCGATTTCCGAAAGGGAACAGGCTCGGTTGTTATTTCTTCGGCAAGCGGTATTGAATTTGCTTACGAATCCGGCAGTTGGAAGAATGGCGTATTTACATTTTCCCTGCTCGAAGGGCTCAAATCCGGTAAGGCTGATGCGAACGGCGATAAAAAGGTTACTGTTTCCGAATTGAAAGAATATATCACTAACCGCGTCCGAAAACTTACCAATGGAAAGCAAAATCCGACTTCAAGAAAAGAAAACCCTGAATTCGATTTTAAGATTTGGTGAAGTTATTTTGAATGTTTCTCTAATACGCTTGTTTTATAAAACATTTTATTTAATTTTACTTATTGAAATGAAAAATTTTAAACCCTTATGATATTTAGAATTTTCATAAAATTTATTGTTAATATTTTTATATCCTATTTCTATATCCTTCTTTTTCCTTTGCCCTGTTTTGCCCAAAAACAAAATACGATTGATAGTTTATTGAATATTATTAGTAAAACAAAACAAGACACGGTAAAGATTATTACATTAGGCATATTAAGTGATAATTATCGCGGTAATTATCCTGAAAAAGCAATACAATATGCTACTCAGGGAATGAACCTTGCAGAAAAGATAAATTATAAAAAAGGATTTTCTATTTGTTGTAATAAAATAGGAATTATTCATAAGGAACAATGCAGGTATGACCAGGCCGAAAGATTTTGTTTCTCTGCATTACAAGCCGCACAGGAATTAAGCGATTCACCCGAAATAGCGACAGCCAGGTTGGGTAAAAAATTAATTGCCATTATTTTTAATAATATCGGCGAAATATATCGCATACAGGGAATATATGATAAAGCCATAACTTTTTATCTGAAGTCAGTTAAAAATCGCGAGGAAATATCTGATAAGGATGGAATTTCTGAATGTTACAACAATATTGGAAGCGTTCAAATCGCACAGGGTAATTTTATAAAAGCTGTTGAGTATTTTCAAAAGTCTTTAGAAATCTGTGAAGAAATTCATAATATGAAAGGAATTGCAACATGCTATAACAATCTCGGAATTGTTTGCGCACAACAAAACGAATTAGATAAAGCCGCAGAATATTTTTTACAGTCTTTAAAAATAAATGAAACCACGTTCAATAAAAATGGAATCGCTGAATGTTGTAATAATCTTGGTCTTATTCATGAAATGAAAAAGAATTTTAATAAGGCAATAGAATATTACAGTAAGTCCTTAAAAATTGCAGAAGAACAAGGAGATAAAAATATTGTATCAAGGATATTGGGAAATATTTCTTTGATAAAGATTAATTTAAAAAAATATAATGAAGCGATTGAACTTGCTCAAAAAAGTTTGCAGATTGCATTAGAAATCGGGTCTTTAGATAATCAAAGCAATTCTTATTCGATTCTGGCTGAAGCTAATGACAGCCTTGGTTATACAAAAGAATCATATAAAAATTACAAACTTTTTATAGCTATACAGGATAGTATGTTTAATATAGCTAAACATAAACAACTTTCTGAAATGGAATCAAAATACCAGAATGAGAAAAAAAAGAAGGAAATAGAATTGTTAAACAAAAATAAAGCACTACAGCAAACTGAAATTAAACAGCAACGAACACAAAAATATGCTTTTATCGGCGGTTTTATTTTAATGTTATTATTGGCGGTTGTGATATTACGAAGTTACAGAGAAAAGAGGAAGGCAAATATTTTGCTTGAAAGTCAAAAGAAAGAAATCGAAAAACAAAAAGAATATATTGAGTATATACACGAAGATTTAACAGACAGCATCCGGTATGCTGAAAGAATACAAAACGCCGTGCTGCCCCGCGAGCAATATATCAGGGAATTATTACTGCCAACTGCCGCTGCCTCCTGTCATGCTGAGCGTAGCGCCGCACAGAGTTTGCCGAAGTGCCGAAGCATGGACTACTTTATCCTTTTCAGGCCCCGCGACATAGTTTCCGGTGACTTTTATTTTGTTGAGAAACGTAAAAACTGGCTGCTCATTACTGTTGCCGATTGCACAGGACACGGCGTACCCGGCGCTTTTATGAGTATGCTGGGCATTTCATTTTTAAATGAAATTATCGCTAAAGAGGAAATACAATCTGCAAACCATGTGTTAGATGAACTACGGCGCTATGTAATTCATTCGTTGCAGCAAAAGGGTGTTGAAGGAGAGCAACAGGATGGAATGGATATAGCATTTATTGCACTCAACTGCTCCCCCTTAGAAAAGGGGGTCGGGGGGTTTGATACTTACGAGTTGCAATATGCCGGAGCCAATAATCCGCTCTATATAGTCACTGGTCATTCGTCAATAGTCACTGGCAAAAACAAGCAATTTGAAACCAATGACCAATGTCTGATGACTAATGACCTGTTAGAAATAAAGGCAGACAAAATGCCGGTAGGCATATACCAGGAAATGCACCCTTTTAAAAATAATATAATAGAAGTTAATAAAGGAGATAGATTGTATATTTTTTCCGATGGTTTTATAGACCAGTTTGGTGGAGAAAACCGTAAAAAGTTTTTACCAAGAAGATTAAAACAAACATTGCTCCAAATATGTGATTTAACTATGACAGAACAAAAAGAAAAATTAAATACTATATTTGAAGAATGGAAGGGAAATAGCGAGCAAATAGATGATGTAACCGTAATAGGTTTTAAAATTTAAATTTAATATTTTACGAATATGAAAACAATTTTATGTTCATCCCTGTTATTATTATTTATTGTCATGCTGAGCGTACTTGTGGTGAGCATAGTCGTACCAGTCGAAGCATACTCACAAGCGCCGCAGGCATTCAACTATCAGGCAATAGTCCGTAATACATCTGGCGCTGTTATTCAGAACCAGAATGTGAGTTTGCGAATCAGTTTACTGCAAGACAGTGTTACGGGTATTCCTGTATTTGTAGAAGAACATGCTGCTACAACCAATACCTTTGGTTTAGTTAATCTTAAAATTGGAAATGGCGCTGTTGTTTCCGGTATTTTTGCTGCCATTAACTGGAGTGCAGGTTCATATTTTATAAAGATTGAATTAGATGCCACAGGCGGTAGCGCGTTTACCGAAATGGGCGTTTCTCAATTATTATCTGTACCCTATGCTCTATATGCCGCTTCAGGTAATCAGGGGCCGCAGGGATTACAAGGACTTCCCGGCGTCAATGGCCAGAACGGTATCTCTGTTTTATGGCTTGGTACTTTTACTTCTCATCCGGTGAACCCTATAGTCAATAATGCTTACTACAACTCATCCGATAAAAAATCTTACGTGTACGATGGCATTGGCTGGCAGATTATTGCGCAGGATGGTATGCAGGGACTTCAGGGAATACAGGGTGAACAAGGCCCACAGGGTCCCGCAGGAACCTATATTGCCGGAACAGGAATCAATATTTCAAATGATACTATTTATTCAGTAAATGCCTCTTATTACGCGGGCACAGGATTAAACCTTGCAGGTACGACTTTCAATGCAATTTTCGGTTCAACCGCAGGTACAATATCAGAAGGTAACCATGCGCACACTTCCTATACTGTTGGCGGCGCGAATGGTAATCTGCAATTTAATAATGGCGGAGTATTCGGCGGCAATAATGTTTTGTTCTGGGACAACAATAACCTGCGGCTTGGTATAGGAACATCTTCGCCAACATCTACTTTGCATATTAATGGAACTCTACGTATTACCGACGATACCGAAGGCGCAGGTAAAATATTAACTTCCGATGCTCTGGGTTACGCATCATGGCAAATGCCTGCAAGCGGCGGCTCAATCACCGGAACACAAAACCATATAGCCAAATTTACAAGCCCCAACAGTATTGGTAATTCATTGCTTTATGAAAACGGGAATTATATCGGGCTTGGCACAACTGCGCCGCTTGGTAGATTCGTAGTGCAGGGCGATTCGCTTTCTGCCGATTCAGTCCCTTTGTTTGAAGTAAAAGATAAAACAGGCCAATCCGTATTTGTTATCTGGCCCAACGGAGCGCAATTTTATTTAACTGCCGACACTACAGGTTCTAAAGCGGCACAAAACAAAGGAAGTTTTGCCATATCCGGCAGAACTACTTCAAAAGACGTAGTTAAAGATTATTTATCTGTAAATGCCGACAGTATCAAAGCCTCAAAAAGTCTTTATATACCGCGAATGACAACAACAGAAAGAGACAACCTCGGGTTTACTCCAAGCGATGCCCTGATAATATTCAATACAACGGATGAATGTATGGAGATTTACAAAAACGGCGTGTGGAGCAATATCTGGTGTTTCAATTGCGCACCGGCTTTTATGACACAGCCTGTTGACCATACTATATGCAGCGGGAACAATACAAATTTCTTTGTTTCCTTAACAGGGACAAACTTAGTGTATCAATGGCAGCAAAGCGCAAACGGAGGCGCTACATGGACAGATATTGTAAATGGCGGTACAAATCCGGCATATTCCGGCGCAACATCATTAAGTTTGTCGCTTACAAATGTTCCGGTAAGTTTTAATACTTATAAATATCGTTGTAATGTTAGTGCTGCTTGCCCACCTGGTGTAACTTCTGCTGTTGTAACTTTAAATGTAATATCAACACCTCCGCTTATCACGTCAAATCCGACTAACCAAAACTTATCTACAAGTTGTACTGCCACTTTCAGCATCAGTTCTCCGGGTTTTGGCTTAACTTACCAGTGGCAGCAAAGCCCCGATGGCAATACATGGAGTGATATTTCCAACGGCGGCTCTTCGCCTTCGTATTCCGGCGCAACAACAGCT
>JACREX010000039.1 GCA_016212695.1 Bacteroidia bacterium | reverse complement strand
CACATAAAAGCCTTCGTGATTTTTCATCTAAAAAGGGTGATAATATTTTGTTTCGTTCTGATATTAATTTTTCATCTTTCATATTGCAAAGATAAAACTTAATTACGAAATAACCAAGTTATTTAATTACATTGTCTAAGGCCACTTTTACCCATACCCCTGTTGGAATAAGCACTCGAGGATTTCGGATTGGCATCAATACATTTATTATAATTCTCAACGGATTCTTTAAATTTTTGCAGACCTAAGTATGCTTTACCCAATCCATAATACGGAAAATACCTGTCTGCTCCTTCTGGTGTAAATTTCAGGTTTTTATTGAAAAAAACGAGAGCATCTTCATGTTTATTCAGGTGATCCGTGTAAATGACGCCAATATTATACAGCGCTTTATTATGCGTGGAATCCAACCGCAGGCAGGCATTAAAATTTTTCAGCGCTTCATCGGGGTTATTGAGCGCCGCTTCGCATTCTCCTTTCCGTAACAGGGCTTCGATATGGTTCGGTTCTATTTCCAGCGCTTTCTTGAAAAATACAAGCGCTTCCTTATTATTCGATTTATCGGATGCTTCTTTTCCGGCTTTCATCAAATCCTGAACAGATGTCTGGGCAAAAATCATCCGGGTGCAGAACAGGAATAATATCATTATTTTTTTCATAGTATGCTGTTTTTAATAACAGAACAAATGTAATAATTATGTTGGAAATTAATTTAATTTTTATGGAATAAATTTTCTTTATATTATCTCCTATTTTTGCTATCTTTGGACTTATAAATTTTAATTTGTATGAAAAAGTTATTAATCGCATTGGGTTTCATTGTAAGTTCGGTTTTTACGAATGCCCAGCAACAGCAATTCAAATCCATCCACCAGGAAGAACTTGAGTTCTATAACAATCTTGGTTTTACCACTGATTCTCAATGGGACGAATATTTTAATTATAAATATGTTCCCGGAGAAAAATCTCCACAAGCATGTCCTCTGAATAAGATCGTATTCGGATGGAATCCTTATTGGCAAACGAGCCAGTACAATAATTTTCAGTGGGAACAGCTTTCCGACTTTTGCTGGTTTTCATATGAATTCAGTACGTCAACGGGCAATCCCACCAATACGCACAGTTGGAGTACTGCTGCTGCCGTTACGGCTGCTATCAACAATGGGAAAAGGATACACCTGTGTGTTACTATGTTTTCAGATCATGCTACTTTTTTCTCCAGCGCTACCGCTCAGAACGCACTTATCGGCAACCTGATTGCCGCCCTCCAGCAGCGCAACGCTATTGGCGTCAATATTGATTTTGAAGCGGTGCCCAGCGCGCAAAAAGATAACCTCACGGCATTTATGAAAAACCTGAGCGAACAGGTTCATAACGCCATCAGCGGTTCCGTTATTTCCATATGCCTGCCTGCCGTTGACTGGAGCGGGACTTTTGATGTTACGAATATGAGCAATGATGCCACTGCTTCAAAAAATGTTGACTGGTTTATCATCATGGGTTATGATTATTACTATGCCGGCAGTTCCCAGGCAGGCCCCACAGATCCCCTGTATTCACTGACTACAGGTTATAACTATAATCTCACGAAAACTATTACCTATTTCCTGGCGAAAAGCGTGCCCCCGTCACAATTGATTTTGGGGTTACCCTATTTTGGTTTTGACTGGCCTACAGCCTCGAATACTGTTGTATCCAACACTTCAGGCAGCGGTAATTCCAAAACCTACAGAGCTGTCAGGGATAATCCTTCCACTTACGGAACCAAATTGTGGAATAACACAACGTACACTCCATATTACACTTACCAGGATGGCAGCCAATGGCACCAGTGCTGGTTATCCGATGAATACGCCTTTGGCCGGAGACTCGACTTAGTGAACCAGCGGGCCATCGGTGGAATTGGTTTATGGGCGCTGGGTTATGACGACGGGTACTCTGAAATGTGGAATACTATAAAAAATAAATTCACTTCCTGCGGAACGGTTGCTTGCTGCGATACCATTTACGATATGGGAGGACCTGACCGGAATTATTATGACAAGGAGAATTATACTTACACCATTCAGCCGACCGGCGCTTCGGGACTGAGCCTGAATTTCCTTTCTTTTGATGTGGAAGCGAATTACGACACCCTTTGGCTTTACGACGGCAGTTCAGTGAATGCGCCTCTTATCGGCAGCTACACAGGTACCAACAATCCCGGATTGGTAACTGCAACAGGTAATGCCGTCACGCTCCGTTTTAAATCGGATAATGCCACCAATAATCCCGGGTGGATGGCCATCTGGCAATGCAGTGTCGACAATATTCCTCCTGTTACTTCCATAACCGCGCCTGCCGGATGGATTACTTCCGATTTCACGGCAAGCTTTACAGATACGGACAATGGCAGTGTTGAAAAATCGTATTACCAGGCGCTGGATTATGACGGGCAACACTGGGGAGCAAATACTGCACATGGTTTTTTTGCTGATAATTTTGATACGTTGGAAGCCTCTGTATGGACTACGTTCACTGGCACGTGGAGTTCTTTAAACGGGAATCTTCACCAGGGAGACAGCACGGTAAATAACACCAATATCTTTGCTTCGCTGAACCAGGATTTATCAAACCGTTACCTGTATCATTTTACTGCGCGGCTTGAATCCAATGCATACGGCACAAATCAAAGACGATTCGGTTTGCATTTCCATTGCGATACCGGTAATGTGTTACAGAGAGGTAATTCTTATTTTATTTTTTTCAGGCAGGAAACTAATAAACTTGAATTTTATAAAGTAACAAACAGCAACCCGGTTCAGGTAAAAGTAGTGGATAATGTTGTAACAAACATCGGGCAATGGTATGATATAAAAATTATATTCGACAGGATCACAGGAAAAATCAGCGTTTACAGAGATGATGTTTTTATCAGTTCGTGGACGGATACTTCGCCGCTGACAACTCCCGGGAATTTTGTTTCATTCCGCACGGGTCACAGTAAAGTTTCCTTTGGTGAATTAAAAGTTTTCCGGTCAAGGAATCCAAGCGTTTCTGTTTCTGTGGGCACGGCAAACAGCGATATAAGATTTCAGAACCCGAATCCTGCAACTCACAGCGCAAAAATAAAATCAATCGTTAATGATGCGGTAGGTAATTTATCTTCCATTGCCTACCATGACCTTGATGTTGACTGGTCGCAACCTTCTGCAGTGAGCATAAACGACGGAACAGGGAATGATATTGATGAAACATTATTAACTACAGAACTGGCCGCAAACTGGACAAATTCAGTTGATCCGAACTCAGGCCTTGCCGAATATAAATATGCAATAGGTACAACATATGGAGGCGCTGATGTTGCAGGCTGGACAAGCAATGGATTAAATACTTCTGTTACACATAACGGGTTATCTTTAACAGTGGGTACTACCTGTTATTTTTCCGTGAAGTCGGTGAATGGCGCCGGGCTTGAATCCTTAGTTTCTATTTCTGACGGCCAGATTGTGATACAACAAGCACCGCTTCCTGTCGCAGGATTCTCTGCATCGCCTGCACAGATTTGTGTTGGAGATTCTGTGTATTTTGTAAATTCAAGCCTGCATGCAGACGCATATCAATGGACATTTACAAATGGGAACCCGGTATCAAGTTCAGGTATAAATCCTGCCGTTTATTTTGATACATCCGGAATTTACCCTGTGCAGCTTATCGCATCAGGCCCCGGAGGAGTAGATACGTTAACGCAAAATGTGAACGTTATAGTAAATCCGCTGGCTTCTGCGTCATTCACTGTGAACAGTACAACCGGGCAAATCCCGTTCACGGCATTGTTTACCAATACTTCTCAAAATGCCACGGGTTATCATTGGTATTTTGGCGACGGAGCTACATCTTCAGGAACCAATCCATACCACATTTATACAGATACCGGGTATTACTCTGTTACGCTAATAGCTTTAAACAGCAATTGCGGCAATGATACGCTTGTGTTAACAAATTATATTCATGCTGTTGACCTGAGTGGTATTTCAGCTCTTTCAAGTGGCAATGATTATTTTGAAACATTTCCTAATCCTTTCCATGATGCGGTTAATATAAAATTCCGTCTTAATAATACATCAAAAGTTACGATTACATTAAATAATATACTCGGAAAAGAAATTGCCGTATTAAAAGATGAGGAAATGAAACCCGGCGTACATTTACAATCTATCGAGATCAATGAAACCATTCTTCCTGATGGTTTTTATTTCATTAATTATTATATAGGCAACCGATTAATATGTGTAAGTAAAATCCTGAAATATTAAATCAACTTTGAGGTGAAGTTCTGTTGTTTTGTGTACATTGTAAACCTACAGTTAAATAATTTTCAATAACAAAATAAAAAAGTCCCTGTCCGGGACTTTTTTACTTTTTCGACTGCTGTATTTTGTTACGCAGGGTGAATTGCCTCAACCGGGCAAACATCTGCGCATGCGCCACAATCGGTGCATGTATCCGCATCAATTGTATAGATATCGCCTTCTTTTATAGCTTCCACCGGACATTCTCCCAGACATGAGCCGCAAGCCGTGCAGTCTTCGTTAATTTTATATGCCATTGCAATACAATTTTTTGGTTAATAACACAGCAAATATATTTTATATTTTTTTAAAACAAAAGATAATTCATAATGATTGTTGTCACAAAAACAAAAAAGACTGCCTGCACAGTCCTTTTTATAATGCTTTCATGCATTTTATGTTATAAAAAAGCTATTTCTTTTTCGGGGTTTGTTTTTTCTGGTCTTCCGGTTTTTCGATCTTAAGCAGTTCCACATCAAAAATGAGCGTGGAATAGGGCTCTATCTGCTGGCCTGCGCCCCTGTCGCCATACGCTATATTATAAGGAATGAACAACTGGAATTTCGCGCCGGGTTTCATTAACTGCAGCGCTTCGGTCCAACCGGGGATTACCCTGTTTACAGGGAAAGACACAGGGTCTTTTCCTTCGGAAGAATCAAAAACAGTACCATTGATAAGGGTCCCTTTATAATGAACCGATACGATGTCTGTCGGTTTCGGGTTTTCACCCTTGCCTTCTTTAACCGCAATATACTGGAGGCCGCTCTGTGTTGTAACTATACCGGGTTTCTTTTTGTTTTCTTCAAGAAACTTCTGGCCGGCGGTTATATTTTTTTCAAATTTTTTCTTCTGCAGTTTCATAAAATACATTTGCAGGAACTGGTTTGCCTGATCAGGTTTGATAAGGTAATTGGAATCTTTTTTGATTACCTGGATAACAGCCTGGTTAAACAATTCGCTATTTACCGTATCGATACCGGACTGCTTGAAATACATCCCGGTGCTGATACCCATGCTGTAACTGAGAGAATCAACCTCTGATTTAAGAGAAACGGCTTTCTGATCTTTTCTCACGCAGGAGAAAATCACAAGAATCCCAAGCGTTACGAAAAACAAATTTTTAAATTTCATTGGATTATTTTTTTTACAAAGGTCAGATGCGCCCGCATGTTTATTATTCATCTTTCCTTTGTGTTTAACCTTGTTTCAACATGCAGGTGTTGTTTCTGAGTGTGCGAAGATATAGTTTTTATTTTACAAAATATAAATTCTAATATTTTTCTTTTAATTTTAGGGCTTTTATACATAATTCAATAACCTTTATTTCGTTAGTATTTATTTATGCAGGTTGTTCAGCAGGGTTATCCCTGCATTTTTATGAGAAAACATTCATTACAATATAAAATAATCGGACGGTTGCTTTTTATTGCTTTTATTTTAATTTCTGTTCAGGCATTTCCGCAGAATATAAGAAAGCAACGGGCTGATAAATTCTATGAATCCGGCGAATATTCAAAAGCTGCCACCCTGTATAGAAGGGCGCTCAAAAGAATGAAAGCGAAACCGGAAAAAGCTGAGACTAATTTCAGGATCGCCGACTGTTACCGTAGGATTAATAATTTTAAAAAGATCGAGAGTTTTTATAAAAGAGCCATACAGCTTAATTACCCGGATCCCATTATTTATCTTAATTATGCAGATGTCCTCAAGATGCTCGAAAAATATGACGATGCTATTGTGCAATATCAAAATTATGGAAAATATGTACCGAACGACAGGCGGGCGGATGAAGGGATAGAATCAACCAAATTAGTTCGGGAATGGAAGAAGACTCCGACGCTGCATGTGGTTAAAATTTTCAAAAAGATCAATTCAAAATACGATGATTTTTGCCCTTCGTACGATGAAGCCAAGGATTACAGCGACATCTATTTTACATCGAACCGGGATAAAAATTCAAGCAAAACGAAAAGGAACAGCAATAACAGTATCACAGTGCCGCAAAAGAGCAATATCACAGGTCAGATTTTCTGCGATATTTTCCAGATCAAAAAAAACAGGAAAGAAGAGTGGACTGATCCTGTCGCCCTGGATACTATAGTCAATACAGTATTTGACGACGGCGCTACCACGATTACCAAAGATGGAAAAACCATGTATTATACCATCTGTAAAATGGAGAAAAATAAGCAGATCGGATGTCAGATCTATGAATCAAAAAAAACCGCTGGCGCATGGGGAGTTCCAAAGTTTCTTAAATTAGTTAAAGATACTACTCTTTCTATAGGCCACCCTTCTGTTTCTGCCGATGGCGCTGTGATATATTTTGCTTCGGCCATGAAAGGAGGAAAAGGAGGGAAAGATATATGGAAAATCGAAAAAGATAAAAAAGGAGACTGGACTGCGCCGGCAAATGTAAAGGAGATAAATACGGAATACGACGAGGATTTTCCCTGTATCCGCGAAGACGGGATATTGTTTTTTTCATCCAACCGGTTTCCTACCATGGGAGGGCTGGATATTTTTAAAGCAGAAAAAAATGAAGACGGTAAAATAGCGGTTGAAAATATGAAATATCCGCTTAATTCATCCGGCGATGATTTTGGAATTGTTTTTCAGGGTAAAAGCGAAAAAGGGCATTTTACCTCGAACCGGCCCGGCGGCCAGGGTGGCGATGATATTTATACATTTGAAGTGCCACCGGTGGAATTTACAGTGAAAGGACTTGTGAAAAACGAATCCAATCATGTAATCCCGGGTGCTATTGTGAAATTGTTCGGAAGCGACGGGAGCCAGTTTAAGGATACTACCGGTAAAGAGGGTGTCTTTCAGAGAAAACTCAAGAAAAAAACCGATTATGTATTTGCCGTGTATAAAGAAGGCTATTTTATGGGCAAAGGCAAATTTTCAACCGCAGGCCTTGTAAAAACTACTGAACTTACTCCTGAAGTCGTGCTCACAACTCTTGCAAAAACATTTGAAATCCCAAACATCAATTATGATTTTGGAAGCTGGACGCTGAAACCGGAAGCCATGCTGGCGCTCGATAGTTTAGTGGATATTTTAAAAGATAATCCGAATCTGACTATAGAGCTTTCTTCTCATACCGATATGGTAGGCAATGATGAGATCAATAATGAGATATCCCAGAAACGCGCGCAGAGCGTTGTGGATTATGTTGAGGAAAGAGGTATTAATCCCGATCGGATGGTGGCCGTGGGATATGGCAAGACCCACCCGAAAGCAGTGACCAAAGAGCTTGCTGCAAAATTTGATTTTTTGCACGAAGGCGATATTCTCAACGATGCTTTTGTTAATAAACTTCCGAAAGAAGAACGCGATATTGCGAATACATACAACAGGCGGACCGAATTCAAAGTGCTTTCTGCGAACTTTGTCCCCAACAAGAAATAGTTATACTATGCATGAGATACCTGCCTACCGGACAGCTACCGTGTGGACACAAATATTATTAGCTTTGTCGCAAAAAAAAGATGAATAAAATAAGCCATAAACCAAACTTTCAAGGAATATTTTCTGACAAACGCTTAGATAAACGTGGAGATATTATCGGCTCCTTACTCAT
>JACREX010000038.1 GCA_016212695.1 Bacteroidia bacterium | reverse complement strand
GTTGAAATGGGAAATAACTCATGTTTGCATCGTGGGCAGGGAGTTATTCTCATTTCAATAGCATGATTGATTTCAATAAACATGTTAGGGCGCCCATTGTTAATAAATAAAATCATCAGCACCTCAAAATAATATTTAACCTACATATTAAGAAAAGTTACCATTAATAATTTTTTTCTTATTTTGCATAATATTTAATCCTGCTCCATGAGGTTATTGCTTATTTGTATATTACTGTTTTTCGCTTTCGGTTTCCGGGTTGCGGCCCAATCGTATTTTCAGCAGGAAGTGAACTACAAGATAAATGTAAAACTTGATGATAAAAAACACAGTTTATCGGCATATGAAACTATTGAATATATCAACAATTCCCCCGATACGCTTAAATTTCTTTATTTTCACCTCTGGCCCAATGCATACAGTAACGATTATACGGCATTTGCAAAACAACGGATTGAAAACAAAGAGGATGATTTTTATTTTTCCAATCCTGAAAAAAGAGGATGGATCGATAGCTTAGACTTTAAAACAAACGGAGAAAAAATACTATGGAACTTAGATTCTGAAAATATTGATATATGCAAACTGATTCTTAAAAAACCCCTTGCACCTAAAAGTAAAGTCAATATATCCACGCCTTTTTTTGTAAAAATACCCGATTCATTTTCCCGTCTGGGGAGATTTTTTCAGTCGTACCAGGTTACGCAGTGGTACCCGAAACCCGCAGTGTATGATAAAAACGGATGGAACCGGATGCCCTATGTTGATATGGGGGAATTTTATTCTGAGTTCGGATCGTATGATGTTTCCATTACCGTACCTGCAAATTATGTAGTAGCAGCAACAGGCAACCTTATAAATACAGAAGAAAAGCAATGGATCGGATCGATGGCGGATGAGACAAAAAAAATACAGGTTTTCGATTCCCATGATTTTACATTTCCAGCATCAGATAATAAAACCAAGATCCTCCGGTTTACGGAAAAAAACATTCATGATTTTGCCTGGTTTGCAGATAAAAGATACTATGTGTTACAGGGAGAAGTTACACTGCCGCACAGCAAAAGAAAAGTCACTACCTGGGTTTATTTTACCAATTACAAAGCAGAACTGTGGAAAAACGCACTGCAGTATGTAAACGATGCTGTCTATTACTACTCGTTATGGATCGGCGATTATCCATATGACAATTGCACGGCAGTGGATGGCTCGCTGGGAGCAGGCGGCGGCATGGAATACCCGACCATTACCGTTATCGGCGCTATGGGCGATTCGCTTTCACTTGAAGAAGTGATTATGCATGAAGTAGGGCACAACTGGTTTTACGGCATACTCGGATCAAACGAAAGAAAGCATCCATGGATTGACGAGGGCATTAATTCGTTTTACGAGTTGCGTTATATGACTACAAAATATCCCAAATTAAAACTTGAAAGCAAAATACCCAATTCCGAAGCGGTTTCAAAATTCTTTGGGATTCATAACCTACCGTATAAATACATGGATTACTTAGCCTATCTCTATACCGCACGGCTTCATTCCGATCAACCCTGCGAACTGCCCAGCGAAGAATTTACTCCGTTAAATTACGGCGCCATTGTTTATATGAAAACCGCATATCTTTTCAATTATTTAAAAAGCTATATCGGCGACAATGAGTTCGACCGCATCATTCAACTATTTTTTGATAAATGGAAATTCAGACATCCGCAACCTGAAGATATCCGGCAGATTTTTAAAGAAAACTGCAATAAAAATCTCGACTGGTTTTTCGAAGACCTTATCAAAACAAATAAAAAGATTGACTATAAAATCAAGGGATTAAAAAAGGGACTGGATCCGTTAAGCTGGACAGGCGACTGCTGGGATGTAACCGTTAAAAACTGCGGCGATGTTGCAGCGCCATTTCCTGTTTCGGCAGTACAAAACGACAGCATTATTTCTACCAAGTGGTTCGATGGCTTCACCGGAACTAAAACGATTAAGGTGCATTTCATTGATTTTGACAAACTAATTATCGACGGCGAACTGGATATACCGGATGTGAACCGGAAAAACAATACAATCCGGAAAAACGGCATTTTCAGAAAAGTGGAACCCTTGCAGTTAAAATTCCTGGCATCTCTCGAAAATCCTGATAAAACGCAATTATTTTATACGCCTGTATGCGGCTGGAATAATTATGATAAAACCATGATAGGTTTATTATTATACAATAATATTGCACCGGCAGAGCAATTCGATTTCCAGTTGATGCCCATGTACAGTTATGTTCTGAACGATTTTGCAGGCTCAGGAAAAATAAGTTATACCCTTTATCCTGACAACAAATTCATTCACAATGTCAACCTGAATATTTCTGCCATGCAGTATGCTTTTGACCATGATCCCGGATATAATTTTCAGCGATACAAAGCAGAAGCGGATATCACCCTGCAAAAAAAGAATGCCCGCAGCTCCATAGAAAGCCACATTCTTTTCAGTTCCATTGCCGCCACAGACTTTATTGATAAAGCCTATAATAAAAAAGACGATATTGATTTTTTTGAAAACCTCGGTTTCTATTTTGCAAACACAAGAATCATCAATCCCTATCATTTTTCCCTGCATTCGCAGACCGGGAAAGATTTTACCAAAGCATGGATGGAAGCGGATTATAAATTCACGTATAATAAAGTTAAAAAAGGACTTTTTATCCGCTTTTTCGCCGGTAAATTTCTTTACAATAATACCACGAATCCCTTTTATAATTTCCGGCTGACAGGAAATCTCGGAACAGAGGATTACACCTATGATCAGGTTTTTCTTGGCAGGACCAATGATATTCGTATAGACACAATGAATGTCTGGGCGCGCCAGTTTACAAAAACCGACGGCGGCTTTACCATCTTTTCGCCCCTCGGGCAAACGAACGACTGGCTCGTATCGCTGAACCTCTCAACCTCCATCCCTTCGGAAGCTCCGTTCCGGTTATATACAAACATTGCAACCTATTCTGATATTAATTCATTTTATAAATCAAACGGCATTGTATGGGAAATGGGAATTGAACTTTCAATTATTCCTGATATATTTGCAGTATATTTTCCGGTAACCATGTCAGACGATCTGAAAGAAACAAATGAATTCTATGCGCACAATTATTGGCAGAAAATTCGTTTTACGTTGAACCTGAATAAACTGAACCCGTTTGATTACAGGAAAATCAAAGCAGAGATGTTCTATTAATACTATACTGCAATTAGTTTGGTTTTGTACATTTTGCAGTTAAAAGTTCATTGTTAATTGTTCATTGTTAATTGTTCATTGTTAATTGTTCATTGTTAATTGTTCACCGGAAATATAGTTATGTTAAACGATGACAAACCCGAAAAAAATATATTTCGTTTCTGATCTTCACCTCGGGCTTCCGAGTTATGAAAAAAGCCTTGAGCGGGAAAAACTTTTTGTTGCATGGCTAGATGAAATAAAAAACGATGCCGGCGAAATCTACCTGCTGGGAGATATTTTTGATTTCTGGTTCGAATATAAAACTGTTGTACCGCGCGGGTTCACGCGTTTACTTGGAAAAATCGCCGAACTGACGGACAGTGGAATTCATGTTTATTTTTTCACCGGCAATCACGATATCTGGGTGTTCGATTATCTTCCGCGGGAAACCGGGGTCACAGTGGTACGCGAGCCCATTGTAAGGGAATGGAACGGGAAGAAATTTTATATTGCACATGGCGACGGGCTTGGCCCCTTTGATCGCAGGTATAAAGTCCTTAAAAAAATTTTTACAAACCGGATTTCTCATTGGCTGTTTGCCCGCTTACATCCGAATTTCGGAATCGGCTTTGCGCACCTGTGGTCTCATAAAAGCAGGGAATACCAAGAGTTCCCGACATTCAAGGGCGAAGATAAAGAATGGCTGATCCGGTATTCAAAAATGCTTTTGCAGAAAGAACATTTCGATTATTTTATTTTCGGCCACCGGCATGTTCCGGTCCATATTCCCCTGAATGATAAAAGCCATTTCATAAACCTCGGCGACTGGCTGTTCAATTTCACATATGCAGTTTTCGACGGGGAAAAAGCGGAGTTGAAAAAATATGAGAAAAATTAACTTTCCTCTATCTCGATTATCAGTATTTCATGGCCTCTTATCGCTTCCATTGCAGCATGGAAAATACCCACCAGTACAGAAACCATTCCTGCAAGAAATAAAGCGATAGCTATATACGTGGAAAATCTGGCATCACAAATTAAATGTATCCCGATAGCAAAAGAAGCAACAATAAAAAACGAAACAGCCACAGCATACGAAATAACAATATTCCTGATAAGATCGAACCGGTGTACAAGCTTTGGTATCTGATGAGTTATACTTTTTAACCGGGCTTCTTCATCCGGAGTTATAGCCTGCTTTTTAGATAATGCCGTGAGTTTTCTTTTTTCTTCATCCAACAGACGTATCCTGCTTATAACAAGCGAATACTTGCTATTTACGCCAAGTAATAAAAGCCCGCAGGCAGAGATCATGATTCCCGGCGCAAGCATTGCCTGGATGATATTGACCGTTGATAGTTCCATAGATTTAAAATTTTAATTTCGGTTTTCAAAAATAAAAAAAAATCTTTTCAAATTACTCCATCCGTCATCCGTCATTTGTTACTTCTTATACTTAGAAACATGATAAAATTATACATTTTGTATTCGGTGATCGGCGTTCAGTAATCGGTGGTTTCTATTACTGATTACCGATTACTGTTTACTGATTACAAAAAATGTATAAACCTAAGCCATTCAAAGTTAAATTTCTACTCATTCAAATCCGCCAGTTTCACAAGCAGCATTTCAATCATTTCTTTCATTTTCTGGTCGTCGCAGTTGTAATTATTCACAATAAAGGAAAAGGCAATATCACGTTTGGAAACTGTTGTAACATACCCTGCATAGCTTCTTACCCTCGACATATACCCGCTCTTGGCGCGCAGGTTTTTTTCCGCATTGGTATTTTTAAACATCTTACGGATCGTACCGGACAGGCCGGCTGTGGGCAAAGAGTTATAAAATGTTTTGTAGGACTTTGCGTCTTTCATCACGTTTAATACCTGCACAAGATGCTTTGCGCTTATGGAATTATATCTTGATAAACCGCTGCCGTCGCTCAGGAACATTCCTTTAACATCAACGCCTTTGCTTTTCCAGAATTCCGTGATTGCTTTTATCCCCGACATAGTGTCGCCGCTCCTGAATTTTCTCAGGCCAATTTGTTTCAGAAGCGTTTCTGCATAAATATTCATGCTTAAGCGGTTTGTCCAGTAAATGATTTCGGATAATCTCGGCGACCATGTTTCACATAGAACAGTTCTTTTACTGTCAGAAAATTTTTTATCAAGTTTTAACTGTCTCACGGTTGTTGGTAGTTCTTTCACTGAGATTTTTAAACTGTCAAGGTATGACCTCAATTCGTATGCTGTGAGAAGCGGCGGGTCGGGAATGGAACCTCTTACCTCATATTTTTTTTTGTCTTTCGGCAACGAGCCGTAAGCAAACCGGGTATTATCAAACGGCGCCCCGATGATATACGATTCATCATCGGTCCCATTATATGTTTTTACTTTATTGATGATATTAAGTCCCGGTATAATCGGATCTATACTAACAATGGACGTGGAGTCGCCCGAATTCTTTCCGGTTTCAAAAAACAATGAGAAAATATTATCATAAATAGAAATTCCATATGCCGTAGCGCCAAAGTAATTTGCCATATCGCCCCATACCCAGTTTACCGGCGTCTGATCATCAAATATCCCGGCATCGGCAATAATGCTTCCATTAATCTTTTTTATTCCTTTTTTTGAAATGCTGTCGGCCCAGACTTTTAAGAATAACGGTTTGTAATAGTGTTTCTCAAAAAGGCCTGAACCTAACGAAGGGTCGCCTCCGCCCCGGATGTAAATATTACCGTTTAATGTTCCGGATGAATCAATAGAGCCATCATATTCGACGGCTGTTTTAAACCTTGTTCCCTCGCCCATTATTTCAAGCGCAGCGGCAGTAGTAACAACCTTCAGCGAAGATGCAGGGACAAGGCTTTGCGCAGGGTTATATTCTGCTATGGTTTCTTTGGAGGAAAGATCCATTGCATAAAAACTAATGGAAGCATTCTTTAGGTTAGTATCCGATTTCAGTTTTTCGATATCTTCTTTTACAGATGAAAATTTGTTCTTCTTATCAGGCAGAAAAGGCTGGGCAAATGAACAGGATTCAATAAGGAATAAAAATATGTATAATGTCAATAGCCGCATGGATGTTTGATATTAATGCAGGCGCAAATATATATTAAAAAGCGCAATCTGTTAATATCTTGTTTAAAACAATCTTAAAACACATTAGCCCAAATCGCAACTTTTCGGTTTTACCCTGCGTACAAAAAAATGTTTTGCCTTTTAACAATATCTATGAATCCGTGAACAATAATATTAACCATAAAACCCTACAACCATGAAAACAAAATCTACCCTTAGACAATGTAATTAAATAACTTGGTTATTTCGTAATTAAGTTTTATCTTTGCAATATGAAAGATGAAAAATTAATATCAGAACGAAACAAAATATTATCACCCTTTTTAGATGAAAAATCACGAAGGCTTTTATGTG
>JACREX010000037.1 GCA_016212695.1 Bacteroidia bacterium | reverse complement strand
AACGTAAATCCTGAGTGTTGTCTTGACCATGGAACATCAACCATTTTTGTTTCTCCTGATTGTGTTTGTATCCTTGGTACATTACAATGTAGATAACACTTATATTGAAAAAAATTTAAGTGTCGCCATGTCTTTTCTATAGTATCGTATGCTTTATATGATTTGCCTTCTTTATCTTTAAATTCAGCTCCTTGAGTAAATCCTATTACAATATGAAGTTCCGATTCTTTGCTACTTTCGTCGTCTTCATAATATATTTCCTTTACATACCATGGTTCATTTAATTGTAGAGCTAACTGAAATAGATTTACTGAATTGCTTATCGTATAATTTTTCATAAAAGTTTTTTGTTCCCAAATTAACTATTTTTAACTTTACCCACACGAAATCATATAGAACCATTTATTTTATTTATTTTTGTAAAAAAATTATTGTTATGACTACAGCATACCATATCAAAGCCAGCGAACTTTCAGTTGATTTTATTAATGCCTTAAAGACCTTGTTCAGAAATAAAGATCTTTTTATCACGGTAGAGGCGGAAATGGACGAAACAGAGTATCTTCTTGCGAGCGAAGCTAATCGCAAGATGCTGCTCAGGCGCATAAAAGATGTGGAAGAAGGTAAGAACATAGTAACTGTTAACCTCAAAGACCTGTAAGCATTATGCGGAAAATCATTTTTCAAAAAGATGCGTTGAAAGAATACAATGACTGGAAAAAGACGAACAAGAAAGTTAGCCGGCATATCAAGCAACTTATTGAGGATGTTCAAGCCAAGCCTTTTGAAGGTATTGGCAAACCCGAACCGCTCAAGTACGACCTGAAAGGATGCTGGAGCAGGCGTATTACAAAAAAAGACCGCCTCGTTTACCAGGTTACTGATAATGCCATTATTATTATTTCCTGCAAGTATCATTATTAATTGATTCATTGTATGCGTTTGAAATAATCTGCTAAATTTTTTCCTGCTTTTAAAGCAAAGGGCTTACTTCGACACTTCGATATATTCAGTGCAACGCTACGCTCAGTATAAATGTTTGTTAGTTGCCGTTTCGCACCTTCATGGGTTGAGTCAATGAAAGCGTCGAGAGCGATTGAAAAGGCGGGGGGAGGATGATGGACGACCGGCGATGGACGATGGACGACGGACGACCCTTCGACAAACTCAGGGCATCGCGGATGAGGGATGGCGGATGACTGAGCATTAATAAAATCGTTAATTGCCGATATGTGTTTCCGGTGTTTCATTTTTTACTGACTGATAATTACTGTTACTGATTGATAGTTTTCCTGATATTTTGTATTTGTATGGTTGAAGTCGAACTGCTTCCAGTCGCCTTGTTTTATAATATGCCCGCATTGGGTACATTTATGTAAAAAAGCCCAGACATGCCCTGAATGCAATACTTTTGTCGTTTCCACAGATTGACATTTGAGACATAAAATATATTCATCAAAAAAGTCGGTTCCCTTCATCTTTACTAAATTATTAATATTCATAAAATTATATTTAAATGCCGGATATCGCCGCTTAAACCCGTCAGGACTTAATGCACAATGCTACATTTCGACATTTCGGCAATACTTCGGACAGGCTCAGTGCGACGGCTCAGGGTGACTGTTGAAAGTTGGTCAGTGTAGCTGTAATTCAATACAGTGTTGCTGTTGCCTGCTCCATTAACTGTGGCTATTAATTCCCAGTTTTGGGCGTCTGATGAGCGTTCGATGGTAAAATAAGCATTGTTGGTTTCGGTTGCAGTGGACCACTCAAGCAGGATTGCTGGGTTCTTGGTTTTTGGTTCTTGGGGCTTGGGACTTGGGGCTTGGTTCTGGGTGCAGGTAGCAGTGAAGGAGAGTAACTCAATTGGTAGCGGGTTTTTTCCAGTTTTAGAACCGAAAGTGATAGGACTATAGCTTGAAAAAGTTGTGGAGTTAGTGATTTGTCCTGCGGGCCATGTTCCTGCTGCTGTGCCGCCCATGTCGTCCCATTTGCTTGTTGAGGAGTTCCAGTGAACAAGGGTTAAATCAGCTAATGCGGCTGCATCGTAAGCTGTTGAAGAAGAATTAGGAATTGCATTACCGAGAATGTCGCTTTTCACGGCATCTTTCCAGTAAAGCGTAACAGCAGGGGTCTGAGCACCTGCGCCTGTTCTGTCTATAAGCCAGAATTCCTTTCCGCTTACATCGTAGAGCGTGGGAGCTAAATTAGAGCCGGTATTCCATGTAGGGCAGTAGGTTAAAGAGTCGTAGGGCGATTTATAGGTATAGTGAACAGTAAAATCGTTCGTGTTGTTATAAGCGGCAATGTCAAGCGGCGCCCACACAACCGTAGCGCCCTGAATGTCGCCCACAGGAAAGGTAAAAGCAGCGTTATTCCCTGTTTTTTTCACTTTGCCGTCAATAAAGCCTGTTGCGCTGCCTGCTGCGGGGCTGAATGAAGCGGTTTCTGCCAAAGAAAGTATTTTTATACCCGTGCTTACAATGCCGCTTGTGAGGGTAACCGTTCCGTT
>JACREX010000036.1 GCA_016212695.1 Bacteroidia bacterium | reverse complement strand
TTGTCAATGTTTGTGAGCGCTTGCATATTTCTTTAGATTTTGGTTTATCAAAGAAACATGTTCTTGTTAGATGTTGCTCCGCAACTTCTAACAAGTTGCTCACAAATAATTGTTTATATCATTTTGTCCAGTAGTGTAAAAAAAGATAAGTAAAAATTTGGATAATTAAAAAAGATACCGTATCTTTACATCAGATTATTTTTCATAAAATGGTTTTAAGGTGAAAAGGGAGAAGACAGGTCATCTTCTCCCTTTTTATAAGGATTAGGGGATTTGAAAAAAATAATTCCTATTCTTTGATTTAAGAACAAGGATTAACGATTTACGATTTTAGAAGGAAACAGCCGGGTTTCAACTCGTAATTCAAAATTCGTTAATCGATATTCGATATTGCTGTGATTTATAAAATTGGAATTTAAAATTTCATTTCCCCTTATATCATGATCTGTTATTTAAAACTTCTGCGTTTTCAGGTATTTTGTGATTTCGAGAGAATGTTTCATGGTCAGGAATGTCTCGTATTTCCCGGTATTCGTATTATCCGTTTCCCAAACGAGAATACTCATAGACCCTTTTCTTTCGCGTTTTGCATGCGGGTCGGCATTAAGCGATAAGAGCAATTTTAACATATCCACGCTCCGCACTTCAAAAAGAGTAGTTGTAAATTCGGTATCTGAATAACCCATCCATTTATAGTTAACATCTGCGCCATGCCCGATGAGTTCTTTGGCAAGTTTCACATCATCCTTAACAACAGCTTCGATAAGTTTCTGGTTAAGTTTCGAATGATTAATTGCAATGTCCAGATCCTTGAGCTTCGGCAAATTTTTAATTACCTGCGGGATTTCTGTGATCTGGTTCGACCAGATATTCAGCTCCACAAGGCTTTCAAGGTAACCCATCTCAACAGGCAGCGAGGTGAGCTTGTTAGACCAGAGATTTAATTTTTCGAGTTCAGTAAGATGGCCAATCTCCGTGGGCAAACTTTTAATATTGTTCGCACTCAGATTTAATTCTTTAAGACTTACTAAGGAACCAATCTGATCAGGTATACCTGTAAGCTCGTTATGATACAGGTTAAAAATAACAAGCTTTCTGAGTCTTTCAATTTTAGGAGATAATGATTCCATCTGGTTGCTTTCAAAATCCAACTCCTGTAGATTTGGGATCAATGTTACTTCATCAGGGAAACGTTTAAATTTATTTCTCGAAAGATTCAGGCGCACCAGGTTTTCCAGTTCTCTTATCTCTGAGGGTAACCCTGTAAGCTGGTTATAACTCAGGTCAAACTCCTGCAGGTTATGCAGGCTGCCAATCTCAGGCGGAAGCTTATCAATATCTTTCAACTTGAGATTAAGTTTAGGTAATTCATAAACTTTTTCAGGCTCTTTAGGAATATTAAATCCTTTCTTTAACGCCCACTTGATAAAATCTGACACTGCAGATTTATTAAAAGTCTGATTGCTCATACCGATTGATTTAATTTTTCATTTTAACAAACATACAAGAAAAAAATTAATTACTCATAAGCGGGATAAAAAAATTTCAAGACCCAAGGTTCAAATTCCAAGCCCCAAGAGATTTGTACTTTCCTTCTTGGAATTTGGAATTTGAGGTTTGGACATTTGGGCTTCGCTCAATGTAAAATTTGAGGCTTTTTATTTTGCCCAGTTGCCGTAGCTGAACCGGCAATTTTTAAACGATTCATCAATGTGAATATAGGTATTATCAAGTTTTGTTTTTATCCATTCTTTAACCACCCGCTGCCTTTCGAAAGCAATTGCCATATCCTGCAATTCTTTATAATCGTCTTTAAGGTTGGCGGTATGCGTTTTTACCCGCGACTTCAAACAAGCGATCTTATATACCTGTTTTCCTTTTTCGTCCCGGGTTTCAAAAGGTTTTGATATTTCGCCGATCTTTAAATCATGGATTGTCAATTTGGTTCTCGGGTCAATATGCTCATCATCAAATTTTGTAGATCCGGTGTACATATTATACATCAGGCCGCCGTTATTCTTAGACTTTTCATCTTCAGAAAAAGTCGCCACGGCATTATCCATTTTTAGGGTATCTTTTGTCAGTTTGGTATAGAGGCTATCCATGAAATTTGCTACTTTCATCGCTTCCACAGAAGATACTTTCGGAACTAAAAGAATATGCCTCGCATTGATGAGTTCGCCTTTTCTTTCGATAAGCTGGATGATATGAAATCCATATTCGGTTTCAACAATCCTCGAAATTTCTCCGGGTTCTTTCAGTTTGAATGCAACGCCGGCAAATTCAGGCACCAGGTCGGTCCGTGATAAAAGGCCGAGTTCACCGCCTTTGGCGGCTGTTCCGGGATCTTCGGAATACATCTTGGCAAGGGTGGAAAACTTTTCGCCGGCTATTACCCGCTTCCTGTATTCATCGAGCTTTTCGCGTATAAGCGCTTTTTCTTCGTCGCTGATCTTCGGATACCGGGCAATTTGCTGTATTTCTGTTGTTGTATTCACCACAGGAAGGCTGTCTTTCGGTATGTTTTTAAAAAAACGCTGCACATCAGCAGGCGTAAGCTTAATATCCCTGGTTAATTTCTGCTGCATCTTCTGGGCGAGCAGCCGGTCTTTGATGAGTTCCTTAAATTCCGCCTTGATCTCGCGGATTTTTTTATTGTATAACTGCTCCAGCCTTTCTTCCGAGCCAATCTGGGCAATAAACCTGTTAATGGTATTTTCCAGTTCGCCTTCGATTTCTTTGTCTGAAACCTGCAAACTATCCAGTTCGGCCTGGTTAATGAGTAATTTCTGAAACAGCATCTCCTCAAGAAGCTGGCATTTTACATCTCCTCCCTCTTCGGGCAGGTTCTGCGCTTTATATTGCAGATACTGGTCTTCGATCTCAGATTTCAGAATGATATTATTACCTACAACCCCGAGCACCTGGTCTATGATCTCCCCAACTTTATCATTAGACGTTTGAGCATAAACACCTGAATAAAGAGCGACGGCAACTGTTAGTGTGAGTATTAATTTTGTTATAAGATTCATAATATACTTTAAATGGTTAAATTGTTGACATTGTTAAATGGCTGAATGGTTGAATGGCTCAATGGTTAAATTGTTGTGAATATCCGCTTAACAATTTAGCAATTTAGCAATTTAGCAATTTAGCAATATAGCAATATAACAATTTAGCAATATAGCAATATAACAATTTAGCAATATAGCAATATAACAATTTAGCAATATAGCAATATAACAATTTAGCAATATAACAATTTGACAATGTCTGTTCAATAAAAGTTAAATTTGTAACCGTTTGCAGTATAGCATTTCCAAATTATTGTTTATTGCGTTATCTTTTTATGCTTATCTTTCAATGAATCCCTTCGGATAACCGTATCAGAAAAATTTTTAACTTCAATAGAAAAAATCTCGGCATGCCGGTCGCTCATAGCATCGTTAAACAACCTGTTCTCAATATCATTAATGAGATTAATCTTCCGCTTATTTAAAATTATACTTTTAATCTCTGCTTTGACATATTCAAGCGGCGGAGTTTCATTTTTCAATTTATATGCTTTGATATTAACGTAAAAATAATTCAGCGAGTCTTTAAATTCAATAAATTTATTAAACCGGATATAGGCTTCTTCGGAAGGACCCGGGTCAATCGGAAATTTCTTAAAAAAATCATGAAAAACATACCATGAATGCTCTTCATAAAAAAAATCGCCTTTATTTTTAAACGAATATTTAACTAACTTATCCAGGTCAGCATCCTTTTCCGATTTATACCATATTTTAACATGGGCGGCATTTGGCGCATTTCTCGGGATTCTCACAAAGAGCGGAACTATAATTGATTCCTTCAGCTTAAGATCATTTTTATGTTTTTCATAATAATCGCTGATTTCAATATCGGAAATGTTGGTATCTGATTTCTGAGCAATGATGCTTTGTTCATATTTGTGCATCAGGATCACATTCCTGTAATCCCGGAGCTGCCGGGAAACGTCTTTTTGCTTTTCAGAAAGGCTCAGTTCCGCTTTTTCAAGAATCACCTGTTTTTTAATCCATTTATTGATATAATTCTTCAGGAACGCAAGGCTGTCGCTCTTTGAAAGATCCTTTGGAATGATCTCTTTTACATCGTCAAAATAAAGATACTTCTCCCCTTCCCTGGCTAAAGGATTTCCTTTTATCTCTTTTTTTGATTTGAGAAAACAGGAAGTACACAACAGGAATCCAAGAGAAAAAAAAGATATGTATCTAACTGTACAAAAAAAATTCATTCAATATGTTTTGAACGTATGTTTATCCTGAAGTTACTTTACTTTTTTAAGAGCTTCTTTAAAAACTTCCACTTTATATTTTGCCCTCAGGTCTTTTATCCATTTTTCTTCGAGGAAAGTCTGATAATCTGCTGTGATAAGGCCTTTAGCTTCGTCCAATGATTTAGGCGCAGGATCCGCTTTCTTTATTTCAATGATTTTATTGCTTTCGTCCTTACTGATAAAATATTTCTGATCTTTCATATCTGCCAGCCTGCCATCCACTGTTTTGTTATCGCCTTTCTGGAAAAGACCTTTTTCAGTTATCTTAATGTTTGACGTATCTTTTTTATTTAATGTATTCATGATCTCGGCAGAGGACAGATTTTTTTTGTTATTGCCGAACATATCAAATGCCTTACTGCTTATCTTTTCGGTCTTGCAGGAATATACTTTCAGGTCGTAACGGGTATCCCACATATATTTTGTTTTGTTCTTTTCATAAAAATCTTTTAATCCGACTGTATCTTTTATAGCTTTTGACCAGACGGTTTTATCGGTAAGTTCAAAAAGCAGGATGCCGTCGTGATACTCGTTCATCAGGTAACAGAAATCGGGATATTTTTTCTCCAGCCTGTCTTCTTCGTATTTGATCACTTTGCTGTCAACATATTCTTTATACCGCGCATTAACAAAATCTTTAATATTTGATTTTGTGCTTTTCCGGTTGAATTTAAAAATGTATTTTGCAAAATCCTGCTGTGTGTATGTTGAATCGCCTATTGTAAATAGTTTCTGAATGAGTTTGGCAGCTTCTTCCATGGTCCATTTTCCGGTAAAAATAGAATCGGTAATCACGGTATAAAAATCTTCATAATATTTTTTGCCGATCTTTGGGGCTTCTTCTTTCTTCTTCTTTCCTTTATCTTTTATTTCTTCGCCGAATTCTTTAAAATTATACTCGGTTTTCAATTTTGCTATTACAGCCTGGCGGCTTCTGTCTGCCCGTTCGTCTTTCGAAATTTTATTCCGAATCTCGGCTTTCAGTTCATCGAATGTGCCGATTTCTTTTTTATCAATCCGCTTGATGATGTGCCAGCCAAAAGATGTTTTTACAGGTTCTGAAATATCGCCGTTATTTTTCAGGCTGAAGGCTGCCTGATCGAATTCAGGAACCATTCTGCCCGTACCAAACCAGGGAAGATCGCCGCCGCGGGAAGCCGTTCCCTTGTCGTCAGAATTTTCTTTGGCCACTTTTGCGAACTCTTCTCCGTCTTTCAATTTTTTATAAATGCTGAAAATCCTGTCTTTTGCTTTTGCGGCATCCGCTTCAGAAGTGCCTTTGGGCACGGTAACCATGATATGCGCCACTTTTATCTGACCCACAGCTTTACGCCGGTCGTGAACTTTAATGATATGATATCCGAAACTTGTACGGAAAGGCATTGACACTTCGCCTATTTTGGTATTATAAGCTGCCGATTCAAACGGATACACCATGTCGAAAGCCGTAAAATAGCCGAGGTTTCCGCCGTTTTCTTTTGCGTCGGGATCGGTCTCTTTGGCAACTTTTTCAAAAGGTTCGCCGGCCAGTATGCGCTTTCTTGCATTCATTATTTTGGTATATGCATCCAAGGTATCTTTGGGCGAAGCATTGGCATCTATCTTAATAAGGATGTGGCTCACATTGACATCCTGCTGCATGCGATCATAGGCTTCTTTCAGCAAACTTTCGTCAATGTCTTTATCAACCAAGTAAGGTTTTGCTAATTGCTTCCTGTAACCTGCCAATTCTGTTTTAAACGATTTAGATGTATCAAGTCCCAGCTTTTCCGCTTCAAAAACTTTCAGTTTAAAATTAATAAAGAGTTCTAAGTATTCCTCCATGGATTTGTTATCAACCGGATTGTCTTTAGCGTTGTTTTTCTTGTATATCCTCTCGAACTCTGCAACGGATACCGGTTTTCCGTCAATATTCAAAAGAACAGAATCTTTATTCTCCGGACTCACCAACAGATCCAACCCTTCCATCGGATGCTGAGCAGAAAGAAGCCTGCCGAATACTAAGAGTAAACCAATCAAAAAAATCCCTCTTTTCATAACTTTTACTTTTATTTAAGATTTACAAAACTGATATAACGAATTTTTATTTGTTTTATTACCTGACCGCCCGCCTGCCGGTAGGCATCATGACAGGCAAGTTTACATATTGCTGCTATAATTCGGAGATTCCCGCGTAATGGTGACATCATGCGGATGGCTCTCAATAATTCCTGCATTGGTGATCCTTACAAATTTTGCTTCCTGCAGGGTCTGTATGTTTTTTGCGCCGCAATAGCCCATACCGGCACGGAGACCACCGGCAAGCTGGTATATCACTTCAGACAAGGTACCTTTGTAAGGCACGCGGGCGGCAATACCTTCCGGAACTAATTTTTTAATATCGTCTTCCACATCCTGGAAATAGCGGTCTTTTGATCCCTGCTGCATGGCTTCGATAGAACCCATCCCGCGATAGGACTTGAATTTACGGCCCTGGAAAATAATGGTCTCTCCCGGCGATTCATCAACACCTGCAAATAAACCGCCTGCCATCACCGAATGAGCTCCGGCTGCAATGGCTTTTACAATATCGCCCGAATATCGGATACCGCCATCGGCTATGAGAGGAATTCCATATTTCTTAACAGTCTTGGCAACATTATAAACTGCCGTCAACTGGGGAATGCCCACGCCGGCAATCACACGCGTGGTACAGATGGAACCCGGGCCGACACCCACTTTCAACGCGTCAGCGCCGGCTTTTACAAGAGCCAGAGCAGCTTCAGCAGTGCCGATATTACCTACAACAAAATCAATTTCCTGGTATTGTTTCTTTGCCTGTTTCAGCGTTTCAATCACACCTTTGGAATGGCCGTGAGCCGTATCTATTACAATGGCGTCAACGCCTGCTTTCACCAACGCTTCGATCCTATCGAAGGTATCTTTTGTGACACCGATACCCGCCGCAACCCTCAGCCGGCCTTTAGAATCCTTGCACGAATTGGGGCGGTCTTTTGCTTTGGTAATATCTTTATAGGTTACAAGGCCGATAAGTTTGTAATTATTATCCACTACCGGCAGTTTTTCGATCTTATGCTTTTCAAGAATCTCAGAGGCTTTCTGCAGGTCAAAAGACTGGTTGGCTGTGATTAGGTTTTTACAGGTCATTACCTTACCGATGGGCTTTTTCATATCCTTCTGGAAGCGGAGGTCCCTGTTGGTAACAATGCCTATCAGCGTATTGTCCCTGTCCACTACAGGTATTCCGCCGATTTTGTATTCTTTCATAAAAGTCAGCGCATCGCCCACGGTAGCATTCTTGCTTATGGTAACAGGGTCGGAAATCATCCCGTTTTCAGCGCGCTTTACAAACTTAACCTGGCGGGCCTGTTCTTCGATGCTCATGTTTTTATGGATCACCCCGATGCCGCCCTCACGGGCAATGGCAATGGCAAGAGCCGCTTCAGTAACCGTATCCATAGCCGCTGAAACAATGGGAACATTCAGCTTAATATTTTTTGAGAAAAAAGTGGACAGGTTCACCTCGCGCGGTAATATTTCCGAATAGGCGGGAACCAATAATACATCATCAAAGGTGAGGCCTTCAGAAACTATTTTATCATGTAAAAACGACATAACCGAATTTTTGAATTATAAATCTCCTGATACACGAAAAAGAATTTGCCAAAATAATAAAAAATGAGATATGAAAATTTAATACAGTAATTTATTTTTCGGTTACACTCCTTTCGATTGCCGTGTTTGTACAATTCCCAGCCTGCCGGCCTGCCTTGCCGCCTGCCTGCCGGTAGGCAGGGTAGGCAGGTAGGCAAGTCAGGTAAGTTTTGCAGCATAGTTCAAACTGAGCAGGGGTACGGATATTTTACAATATTGGATTGTGTTTTAATAGCTATTTTGTTATATTTGCATATAATTGACATAACAAAAAATTAAATTAATGCCAGAAATCAGCAGGTTTTATTGAACCTTTAAAATAAAATATATGTTGCCCGGAATAAAAAAATATATAAATTTGTCATAAAAAATATATCATGAACTTTATAAGCAGAATTACCATAGACCCCAAAATCTGTCATGGTAAACCAACAATACGCGGATTAAGATATCCCGTAGAAAATATACTTGAATTATTGGCGTCAGGTATGACTATTGATGAATTACTGGAAGATTATCCTGACTTGGAACGGGAAGATTTTTTAGCCTGTTTAGAATATGCTTATAAATTCAGATTAACTGACCTCAACGGATTCTAAGGGATTGTAACGAAATAAATTAGTCATTTAGTGGATACCTTTTTATCTATAATGTAATTCCACTCACCGTGAAATTCATTCCTTTTTAAGTTGACACTTTCTAATTCTTTGTCGGTAATTTTAATGCCTCTATTA